>CAZOAF010000010.1:0-14076 GCA_964577775.1 uncultured Thermoplasmatales archaeon
TTGTTGTGGTATTCCCTTACCGCTTCGGATATCACGCCCAGTGCATTCTCCCTGGAGGACGGGTACGCCCTTATCTTTCCCTTCACATGTATGATGTTGCCGTCGTGAGCGAAAACCACCTTTCCCTCCGCCGCCCCCTCCTTGCCGAATTTTAGATGGAAGAAAAGGTTACCATCAACATCCCTGACGGCATCATCTGCGTCGACCAGCGGAAATACGCGGCGGCAGAAATCCCTGATGTCTTTTGCCCTCTCGATTCTTGCTTCCATCACCACGATATCACCAAAACTCCCCTCGATGACACTTTCCTCGATTTTCTCCGCCTCCCCGCCCCCACCGAAGGCGATAAACGATATGGCTTTTCTCACCCTGTCCTTCAATTCGGTCGGATAACAAAATGTTCTGACCGTGATATAATGGAAAGGGTTCTCCATTCCTACTTGCCTCTCCTGTCATTTGCCCTTATGCTGGGCCGTGCCTTCTCCGCCCCCTTGCCCTTGTTTCTCAGCGCCCTGCCTTTCTTTCCTGCAGATGTCTTCCCCCTGTAAACCCTGTTCTTCTCGTCAGCGACCCAGTTGATGTCCTTGTCGTTAAGCACCGCGGGATGGCTTCTGTCAACAAGGATGACCTCGTAATAATGATGCTTGCCGTCCGCTCCCACCTTGTACGAATTCAGCACTTCCATGTTGGGGTAATGCCCTGCAACCCTTTCCTCGGCAATTCTTTTTGTGGACTTGCCGGCGGTGATTTTTTTCACACCCATCCTGGAAGGTTTTCTCCCGGAATTGAGACGGGATTTTCTGAGACTTCCCTTTCTTACCTTCGCCCTGACCACGATGAATCCCTGCTTTGCCTTGTATCCCAGCGCCCTCGCCCTGTCGGGTCGTGTGGGCTTTTCTATGCGGACTGCACTTCCCTCCTTCCGCCACTCTATCATGCGTTCCCACTGGGGGGATTGATAGGAGGTATCCGGCTTCTTCCATGTTTCCCTGAGATATTGATAGAGTCCTTTCGTCATTTTCACACCTGAAAAGAGAACTCTTATATAATCATTTGGATAAAGCGATTACTTCGAGATTATCCTTATTATGTCACCGTTCTTCAGCTCGTGGTCCGCCCCTATTATGCGCTGCGTCCTTGCATCTATGGCACGAATGAAACCTTCCCCGAGGTCTGTATGCACCTTGTACGCAAGGTCAACCGCTGTCGAGCCCCTCGGTATCAGAAAAACATCGGGCAGCACATTCCCCTTCTTGTCGGTAAGATGGTGCTCGTCCTCTACGGGATAGACTGCAATCAAATCCAGCATCTCGAAAACCGCCTTGTCTATGCACTTCTGGACACCCGTGCCCCCGTATTTGTCCATAACATGGGTTTTTATGTATTCCAGGGCTTTGATATGTTTTTCATCCATGCTCCTGTCAAGTATCGTGAAAGACGGGTCGCCCGGCTTGTAATCTATGAGTCCGTGCTCGGCAGCCCTCGAAAGCGCGAGTTCGGACTCCGCGGATGTGGGAATCGCATATTCGCCCATCATTCTTCTGACCGTCTCGTCCGGTGCCCTGTCGCATTTGTTGAGCGAGAGGAGTATTGGCTTCCCGACCTTTCGTATATGGGAAGAGAGGGCAAGCAGGTCATCATCGCTCCATTTCATTGCCTCATCCTCCTCCAGCCCCGCATTTTTTATCGCAGCATATATGTCCGCATCCTTGACTCCAAGCCCCGTCAGTCTATCCGCAATCGCCCTGCTTATCTTCGTGCCCTCGAGCCGGCACCTCCTGCTCATGTGCTCCCAGTCCTTCTTGATTATCCCCTGTATCCAGTAATCGATTTCCTCCTCTAGAAACGCCACGTCTTTCATAGGGTCATGCTCCCCGACGCTGCACATCTGCCCCTCCTCGTCCGTGGAGCCCGAAACATCGATTATATGTATGAGGCATGAAGCCTGGCGCAAATCGTCCAGGAATTTGTTCCCCAGCCCCCTTCCCTCGTGCGCCTTCGGGACGAGACCTGCAACATCTATTGCCTCTATCGGAACGTAACGTATGCCGTCCCTGCACTCCGAGTTGTGGGGATTGCATGTAACGTTGAATTCCCTGCACGGACACGGAATGCGGACGTACATCACTCCCTTGTTTGCATCTATGGTCGTGAAAGGATATGATGCCATCTCCGCATGTGCGTTTGTCGCGGCATTGAAAAACGTGGTTTTGCCCACATTAGGCTTTCCGACTATACCTATCTGCATTCCCATTTTATCTAACCGTAGTAGTGGCTCAAATCCTCCTCCTTCTGCTTCCTGTTACGCTTCTTCTCCAGTATGTCTATCGATATGACCATGCTAACCGGTATTATGCGTATCTTGCCCTTCATCTCCTTATGTGACGAATCCATCTTTATGCATATTCCGTCCTCTTTGCCTATGTACGCATTCCCGACGAATGCCCCCCTTGTAACAAGCGTTTCCTTCTCGGAGCCCATCGAGCAGACAACACACTTGGTGCCGACCACCAGTTCCATATCATCCATCTATATTCCTCCTTTCGAGCAATCTCTGAAGATGGGATACCGTTTCCCCGTAATTTTCCATCGCCACCTTGACATGAGCTTCCACAAAGCTCCATGCCTTCTCGAGATTCCCGTACCTCAGACGGTATGTCTTTCTGACAGCGGTTCCCTCCCCTTCCTTCCCCTCCTCGAGAAGATCCATTCCCTTCAGTTTGTTGAGATGGCGGTACACGGTGGCTTTGGTCGCATTCAGATGAACGGAAATCTCGTCAATCATCCAGTTCTTCTCCGGATGAAGCATGAAGCATTCGAAAAGTTTGTAGGGTATGGACAAGGCGTCCGCCCCTTCCGGCATGTATCCTATCAGTTTAAGAAAATCCACCGCCACCTTCTCGTAATCATCCTCCCCTGTCAAGGGTGTATTTTTCATAACCCTGAGCTGAAAAACCATGTATGGAGAATGGCTATACGATTTTATAATTTTTGTTAGCCTACACAACCTCGGGGCTGTATCTCGCGCCCTTGTCCTTGGATTCCTGGTCGAATTTCACCTGGGGCATGGGTATGGGTGGCGGGAGCCTCAGGTCCCTGGAGACCATGACCGCCTCCGGCAGGCAGAAATGCATTATGGCGGTGTGTATGCGCGATGCGACCTCGTTGGGCATGCTCTTCTTTTCCATCCACTTCGCCGCCACCTCCTCCGCATCCTTTCCCTCGTACGTGAATTCTCCGCCGAATTTTATCAGTCCGATGGGACCGTAACTTGCGGTGTACTCGAATTCGACCTGCGCCTCCCCCTTCTTCGTGACGGTAAACAGTGTCACCGTGCTGTTATGGTCTATGCGTATGTTCATGGGTTTGTTCTGGTAGGAATATCTTCTTGCTTCTATCGAAGATATATTCATATTTTTGATATTCATTTGAGTGGTTAACCTCTTCCTGTTTTAATATTTTGCCGTAAAATTATTTCAGGGTTATGCTGACTATGTTGCTCCCCCTCAGCACGACGTTTCCGAGGCGTCTCTCGTTTCCTTCCCTCTCCTCTCTCGTGTCCTCTATCACAAGGTTCATGTACTGGTCATAACCGGTGAGGCGGCCGCTCAGCACCCTTCCGTCCTTCAGCAGCAGTGAAACCTCCTTTTTGAGCGAACTCTCCAGCAGGTCTGTTGGCATTACCATGGGAAGGGTATTCCTTTCTATTTTAAATAGTTGTTGAAAGTCAGTGCCACGGAGCATATTGATAAGCAAGGGTGAAAATTATGATATCCATCTCATCCTCTGCTATATGCCCGTCAGAGTCATAGGCATAGACAACAAGGCGATGTCGCCCCATGGGCGGCGTATATTTCCCCTGAATTTTCCATTCGTATGGCGGGGAACGATCCCATGATACAAATTCGTTGTCAATACAGAAAATTACATAGTCAACATCTTTATCGCTTATGACATCGACAGTTGCAGTTGCATCGCCTATAATGATTGTTGCCCCCCTGAATCCAGAATACCATAACCTTCCTCCGGATATGGGAAAAAGAGGATGATTGAACAAATATACTTCCCCTTCAAGTGGATTTTTTATCATCACTTCAATATCAAGATGCCTGTTTGCCATCTCCGCAACAATTGCAAGGAGTAATTTCGTTGCCTTTACCTGATATGTATGGTTGATATGGTCTGGCGTATCTTCAGGCGAATTTGCCCACGGATAGCCGTCGTAGTGAGCATAAAACACAGCGTCATATCCATAATCAAGAAATGCCTGATGGTCAGCTCCACGGTAATTTGGAACCGGCTGTATCGATAAATTGATGAGGGATATGTACTTTTTGCTGACATTGATTGAAAAAGATGAAATCCATTTTGTCCTCTCGGTTTCAAAAACCCTCATGATTTGCCCGCCCTTGGCGGTGTCCGCATATCCCACCATGTCTGCATTTATAACAGCAACAATGTTGTCCCCTCTCTCGTATGCTTCCTTTGCATAGGTAAAGCTGCCATAAGTACCCACCTCCTCCCCAGAAAAAGCTATGAATCTGATTGTATGGTTGAAAGCATAACGACTCATGATTTCTGCAGATGCAAGCACGGCGGCAATCCCTGAGCCGTCATCATCTGCCCCGAGCGAGCCAAGAGTGCAGTCATAGTGGGCGCTCATTATGACAATCTCATCGCCATCAGATGTGCCATTTAGGGTGGCAACAACATTCCTGCTATGAAACCCATCATAGTCCCACTCGTCAAATTGAACCCACATCCCCATTTTTCTGAATTCGTTGTAGATGTAATCTGCAGCATTCGAGCAATTTTCCGAGCCAGTATATCTGGAACCAAAAGACATCAAGGCATTATGGTAATGAAATACGAGTGATTCGTTCACCTGAGATATCATTTCAACAATATTATCATTTGGCTCTTCATTACTTTTAACAGAGTAAGGGAAAGATAATGATGCTGTCATCATTAATGAAACAAGCAGAATACTAAAGACAACTTTCATACTTTGTTATGAAAATGAGAATATAAATGTATTATGTCCTCGCCCAATTACTCAGCACCCCTTCTTCCTCAGCCACTCCTGGAAGCACTCGAAATGCCAGTATTTCCCTTCCTTATGCACTTCTTCCCCTTCTATCTTGTGGTTGCAGTAGCTGCACATGTTTGCCATGATATCAAAATGCTGCAGAAATATATAGTTTTAACGATTGTTAAAGTTTAAATATCAGACCGTGATATATATTCATGAAAGTTTATCTGTGTGGAGAAAGCGGATGCTGCCCGTACGTGGAGGCAGACGAAAACGAAGTGATCATCGGAGAGGAAGGAAACATGTGCAGGCTGACAAGAGAGCAGTTCGATGAATTGAAGGAAAAAATAACGAGGGGAGAAATCTAGAACAACCCCTCTGCTACCCCGTCAACAATATCCATCCTCTCGGCTGCCGGATGCGCCGGGAGCCCGGGCATCGTGGTTATCTTGCCTGTTATCGGAACCACGAATCCTGCACCTGCCGAAATCCTTATTTTCTTTATTGTTATCTTGAAATTCTCCGGCCTTCCCCTGAGAGACGGGTCATCCGACAGGGAGTAAGGCGTCTTTGCCATGCACACAAGCAGGTGTTCCAGGCCCAGCTTCTTTATTATGCGTATGTCGTCCTCGGCGGCAACCGTATAGACAACCTTTCCCGCACCGTATATCTTTCTGGCAATTGTTTCTATTTTCGCCTTCACGTCCATATCAGGGGAATAAAGGTATCTGAAATCCGGCTTTCTGTTGTGTATGGTGTCAACCACCTTTCCCGCAAGTTCTATGCCCCCCTCCCCCCCCTCCGCCCACGCCTCCGAAACCGCAACCGGAATGTCCGCCGCGTTGCAGAATTTCTCCACTATCTCCAGTTCCTCGTCCCGGTCACTGGGAAATCTGTTTATGGCAACGACGACGGGCACGCCGAAAAGGGCAAGGTTCTCGAGATGCTTCTCCATGTTTTTCAGCCCTTTTCTTACCGCCTCATCCCCCTTCATCCCATCCCTTGCTTCCTTCCATCCCATCCCGCCGTGAACTTTCAAAGCCCTCACCGAAACGACCAGCACGGCAACGTCGGGCTTTATTCCCTGTCTGCATACGATGTCGAAGAATTTCTCGGCGCCCAGATCGCTTCCGAAACCTGCCTCGGTTACAAAGTAATCCGCCAGTTTCAGGCCCATCTTCGTGGCTATGATGCTGTTCGTACCGTGGGCGATGTTTGCGAACGGCCCCCCGTGGACGAACGCAGGAACATGCTCGACCGTCTGCACTATGTTCGGCTTCAATGCATCGTTCATCAGCAGCGCCATGGCACCCACTGCATTGAGGTCGGAGGCTGTAACCGGCTTCTCCTCGTAAGTGTACGCCGCTATTACGTTCGAAAGTCGCTCCTTCAGCTCCTTCATATCGTTCGAGAGGCACATTACCGCCATTACCTCCGACGCCGCGGTTATCGAAAATTTATCCTCCCTCGGAGTTCCGTTAACATGCCCCCCGAGCCCCACGACTATGTTCCGCAGATTGCGGTCATTCATGTCCATGACGCGTGGCCAGACAATGTACCGGGGGTCTATGTGAAATCTGTCCCCGTGGTAAATGTGATTGTCAAGCAGGGCGGAAAGCAGGTTGTGGGCAGATGTGACGGCATTCATGTCGCCCGTGAAATGGAGATTTATGTCTTCCATGGGCAGAACCTGGGAATACCCGCCGCCTGTTCCGCCGCCCTTCATCCCCATCGTGGGTCCCAGCGAGGGTTCCCGTATGGCAAGCGCCGTCTTCTTTCCGAGTTTGGAGAGGGCCTGGGCAAGACCTATGGTTACAGTCGTCTTTCCCTCCCCCTCCGATGTCGGATTTATGGTTGTCACGAGAATGAGTTTTCCGTCCTCCCTCGATTTTATTCTGTTGAATATGTCGAGAGATACCTTCGCCTTGTACCTGCCCCACGGTATGATTTCGCTTTCCCTTATCCCTATGGAAGATGCAACGTCTGCAACCGGCATGAGTTCCGTTTCCCTTGCTATTTCCAGGTCGCTTTTCATATTTGCCCGTCCACGATTCTTACCGCTTCCTTCAATTTCCCGTCAGCCCTCTTCTCCAGCATCTCCACCTTCTTTTCCATTTCTGCCCGGAATGCATCGTCATTGATGCCCGAGAGATTTATCCTGACATTGAGCAGCGCTGCATTCAAAGATGCATGGGCAAGAAGGGCGGATGAACCTGCATCTGTTATGGAATTTTTGTTGCCAATCCGCGCCACAACCACGGCACTTTCGAGCACATCCATGCACACCTCTGCCGTTTCCATCGGCACGGATGCTGCAAGTTTGTAGGCATTCTGAATTGCCTCCTTCCTTCCGTCCATGTCCTTCGGCATCCTGAACGCTTTCATAACCTCGTCAAATGCCCCCGAATCCTCGTCGACAATCTCCATCAACCGTTTTCTGTAGGGTGCAAGTTTTGCCATCTCCTCTTCAATCTGACCCTGAACCGAAGCATATTTTTCCTTTCCGATGGTGAGATTGCATACCATCTCGGACAGCGCGGCTGCCATTGCCCCGCCCACGGCGGCGGCACTGCCCCCTCCCGGAGTCGGCGAGCCGCTTGCAAGTTTTTCCATGAATTCCTTCAGGCTGTCGTCAACCATCATTTTACCCTCTCCAGCAAACGTTTTTCCAGAACCTGGGTTTCATCGAAATTCTCGAGTTGAAGGTAAAAATCAGCCACATCTATCAGCGCCTCCATGGGCACCAGCCCTACTATTTCGCTTCCCACAATGCTCACACCATACCGCTCCGCCTCCCTCTTCACGGTTTCAAACACCCTGAAAAGCGGCGTACCCCTGTAATTCACCATGTTCATAGAAACCTGAACTATACCCCTCTCCTTTATCTCGAATCCCATTGCTTTCACGTAGCGATAGCCGCCCGATGAATGGCGCACCGCCTTTGCTATTGTTTTTGCGATGGAAATGTCATCTGTCGCAAGATTGATATTGAATGCTATCAGGAAGAAGCGGGCGCCCACGGCGGTGGCACCGGCGGTGGGATGTATGCGGTCGGGTCCGAAATCCGGCTTTCTTTCCGGGTTCTTCCCCATCTCCTCCTTCAGACCCTCGAACTCTCCCCGGCGTATTTTGGCAAGATTCCTTCTTTCCGGACGCGTTGCAGCCTCCTCGTAGAGATAGCACGGAACACCCGACTTTTCCGAAAACTCGGATGCAAACTGTCTGGCGAGTTCCACGCATTCCTCCATGGTCGTATCCATGAGAGGTATGAAAGGCACGACATCCATTGCCCCCATGCGGGGATGCTCACCCCTGTGATGATTCATGTCTATGAGTTCGACAGCCTTCATCGACATGGCAAGCGCCGCCTTTTTCGCCTCCTCCGGCCTGCCTATGAATGTAACATCCGTGCGGTTGTGGTCTGCATCGGGCGAGTAGTCAAGTATGCTGACATCGAATTTTTTTGCCTCGCCCATTATCTCCTCGATAATCTCCTTCCTCTGCCCCTCGCTGAAGTTCGGGACACATTCAACCAGCTTCATTGTTGCACCTAAAGGTGAATGGGAAAGGGCATTTTAAAGTATTTCCGAAAATGAGCGGGCCCGAGGGGATTTGAACCCCTGATCTGCAACTCCGAAGGCTGCCGCCCTGTCCTAGCTAGGCTACGAGCCCGATTCCATAGCTTCGTCGCTTACTTAAATTTTACCAGCATATGCCCTCGTAAATCAACCCTTCACGATTTTCCACCACACGCCTGCCGTCTATCACTACCGGCTTTTCCATCAAATCGAAATTGAGACGGGAGAACTCCTTCCAGTCGGTCATTATAAGACAGCCATGGGCGTTTCGGAGTGCATCATCCGCATTCCTGCAGTATTCTATGCCCCCGAAAATCTTTCTCATGTTCTCCGTTGCAAGCGGGTCGTAAGCCGAAACCTCTGCATTCTCCTCGAGCAATTGTCTTATGACGGGAATGGAGCGGGAATCCCTCACATCATCCGTCTCCGCCTTGAAGGAAAGGCCCATGACAGCCACCTTCTTTCCCCCGAGTTCCCCCAAATGCTTCTTCAGGAGTTCTACCATCTTCACCGGCTGGGCATCATTGACAGCCATGACAGCCCGGAGTATCCTCATCTCGATTCCGGCGTTCTCCCCGGCGGAAATCAATGCGCTCACGTCCTTCGGGAAGCATGAACCGCCAAATCCGGCACCCGAGTTTAGAAAGTAAGGGGCGATTCTGTGGTCCATCCCAACCGCCTCCATCACGTCATACGTATCTATCCCCATCTTCTTGCACAGATTTCCGATTTCATTGGCAAAGGAGATCTTGGTTGCCAGAAACGAATTGCTCGTGTATTTCACCATCTCCGCGGTTGTGGGCGTCGTTACAAAGATTGGAGCCTTGAACGGCTCGTAAAGATTTCTCATCATCTCCTCCGATTTTTTGTCGTATGCGCCTATCACAATCCTATCGGGATGGGTAAAATCATATATTGCCTTTCCTTCCCTCAAAAACTCCGGATTCATGGATATTCCGAAGTCAACACCTGCCTTCATTTTCGTGAGTTTCTCCAGAAGGGGAATGACAACGCCCTCGGTTGTGCCGGGCAAAACCGTGCTTTTCACAACCAACATCTTCCATTCGTCGCCCATGTGGGGCGCAATAGCCTCCACCGACTTTCGGACATAGGAGAGATTCATGCTTCCGTCCTCATTTGAAGGTGTGCCAACACATATGAACACTGCATCCGCATCCTCCACGGCGCCGTAATCCTTGGTTGCTTCTATTCTCTCTCCGTTTCTCCCCAGCATCTCCTCCAGCCCCTCCTCGTATATCGGGGGAGTCAGTGCGTTTATCTTGTCAACCTTGTCAGTGTCTATGTCCACGAAAACCACGTTGTTTCCCGTATCTGCAAAGCATACCCCCGTAACCAATCCCACGTATCCTGCGCCGATTACGCAAATCTTCATATCATCGTAAATGCAAATCGGTTTAAAAATGATGAGGGACATATTATTAAATATCGAAAATCCATTAGCAGAAGGCATAAGATGGAAGAAAAGAAATACGGAGAGAAGGCAATAGAGGAAGCAAAACTCGAAACATGGGCCAATCCCGACCGGGAGAACGACTATACCGTGGAGATAGAATTTCCGGAGTTCACATGTTTGTGCCCCCGCTCAGGCTATCCTGACTTCGCCCTTATGAGGATAAGATATGTACCGGATGAGTACATCGTCGAGCTGCAATCCCTGAAACTTTATCTCAACTCCTACCGTGAAAAACACGTCACCCACGAGGAAGCCACGAACAGAATATACAATGACCTGCAGGAACTCCTCCATCCCAAGTCCATGGAAGTCACGGGAGAGTTCAACGTGAGGGGCGGGATAAAAACAACCGTCAGGATGTCATCTTCTCATAAACTCCAGTAACTGCCGAGTTCTTCCTTCAATTTTTTGACAACTTCGTCTGCATCCCTTCCGGAGGAGGAGTCGTCGAATTCAACGGGCGTGTGGTTCATCACCCCCACCTCACTTGCAATTCCCTTTCCCAGCACGTCAAGCATGTATCCGCCCTCAAGCGTGCACACGATTTTTCTCTGGACGGAACTGAATTTCCTCACCATTTCGCCGTAAAAATCTACGGTCAGGGCAAGCCCCCCGAGCTCATCGGAATGATGGGAATCGAATCCTGCCGATATGATGATAAAATCCGGAGAGAACTGCTCCGCCACCGGCAGCATGACCTCGTCAAGCAGCCTTTCAACGCCCCCGTCCCCGACACCCCTTGAAAGCGGTGCGTTCACGGTGAATCCTTCCCCGTCCCCCCTCCCGACCTCGTCCACCATCCCCGTGCCCGGATAATGCGGTGACATATGGATTGACTGGTAGAGAACATCACTGCGGTCATAAAATATATCACATGTTCCGTTGCCGTGATGGACGTCGTGGTCAAATATAAGCACTTTTTTACCCTGGCGGACAATGAAATCTGCAGCAATCGCCGCATTGTTGAAGAGACAGAATCCCATGGAACGTTGCTCCGTCGCATGATGGCCGGGGGGGCGTATTATGGCAAATGCATTCTCCTCTTTTCCATTCAGAACTTCATCACATGCTTTCACAAGCCCGCCTGCTGCGAGTTTTGCTATTCTGTATGAATCTTTCGCGACATATGTATCGGGGTCGAGCCACCCCACCGTATTTTTCACCCTCTCCACCATTTCTCCGGAATGGACTTTGAGTATTTCCCCCTCGTCCACGGGTACGGGCTCCACGATATGCAAATCATCAAAGAATGGCATGCTTTTCAAAAATTTCATGGCTGCGACAGCCCTCTCCGCCCTCTCCGGATGGCCGGGGCTGTCATGAAGGGCAAACTCATCGGAATACACCACAACTGTCATATCCTCTCATTCCAAAACCTTATTTATGGGTTTCTGCATTTCGTTTCGTGGTGCTCAAATGAAAGAAGTCGCCGAAGTACGAGAATTGAAGGTAAATAGGTATATCATAATAGACGACGAGCCGTGCAAAATAGTCAGCATAACGACGTCCAAGCCGGGCAAGCACGGCGAAGCAAAGGCACGCATAGAGGCAATAGGCATATTTGACAATCAGAAGAGGAGTATAGTCAATCCCGTACGCCACAAGGTCAACATACCCCTCATAGACAAGAGAAGCGCACAGGTCATAGCAATAATGGGGGACAAGGTTCAACTGATGGACATGGAGACATACGAGACCTTCAACATGGACATACCCGACGAATACAAGGACAAAATCGAGAACGGCAATGAGATTCAGTACCTTCAGGCAATGGGAAAGAGAAAGATAACAAGAGTCTAGACATATCCCGGCAGCAGGGCGATTTTACTCCCGCATTATCTCAGAGCATCTCCAGAAAGTATCTGTGTATTCTTGTATCATCGGTTAACTCGGGATGAAACGCCAGGGCGATTTTGTTGTCCTCCCTTGCCATCACTATCCCCTCGTCTATTCTTGCCATCGGAACGCATCCGCCCCATACCTTTTCTATCAGAGGCGCCCTTATGAACACAGCGGGCAGCAGCCCATCAAACGTATCCACGTCCAGCATGCACTGGAACGATTCCTTCTGCCTGCCAAACGCATTTCTTTTTACCCTCATGCTCATCAGTTCAAGCGGCATCGCCTTGTCGTCATCTATCTCCTTTGCCAGCAGTATGCAGCCGGCACATGTGCCCATTATGGGTATGTCATCCGAAACTTTTCTTATTTCATCGAAGACCCCTGTCTTTACCATCATGGAGGATATGGTGGTACTCTCGCCCCCGGGGATTATGAGGGCATCGACATCCCCCAGTCTCTCCCTTATTTTCAGAACCTTGCCATTGATTCCCATCTCTTCCATCGCCCTTTCCACCGCAATAACGTGTTCCTCCACCGCCCCCTGAAACGCCGTGATTCCAACTTTTATCATATCAACTCACCCACGTCAATGCCACACATCTCGCTGAGTTTCTTATGCAATTCCATGACTTTCCTCGCAGCCTTGCTCCCTGCTTTTTTCTCGAATTCCCCGATAACCTCATCTATGCTTCTGTATCCGTTGCCGGTGAGATTGTCGGCGTGAGCAACCACCTCCTCCTCGATAGTGCGCGGGGTGTAGTCGGCTGGCGGCAGGCCGAGTTTTGCGGCATCCTCCCTGTCTATGCCCGCCCCCCCGTGATGCTCTATTGCCGATATCACCTTCTCGGGCAGGCCCAGCCGGCGGGCAATCTCCGCCCCCTCCACGATATGACGTATTCCGTGCGTCTTTGAACGTCCTATATCATGGAATAGCGAGGCGAGATACACCGTATTCATGTCTATATCGATGTCCCTTTTCCTCATTCTTTCCGCAATATTCACGGCGAGACGCTGCACCTTCAGAGAATGTTCTATCACCTCCGGTGAACATCCCTGTTCTTCAAGGATTTTCACGTAATCTCTCTCTATGACTTTCTTTCCCCTTTCCTGGGGCACAATCTGGTATCTTCCGTAAAAGTCGCGATTGACCCACTGCCCGTCCGTTACGTAATGCATGAAAATCGCAAGTGCCGCCACCTCGGAGTGTGGCTGATTTCCAACTGCAACATTGAAGTCAGCAATGGAATAAAACTCTCCTGGAACCTTCTTTGAGCCAACTATAACAAGCACTTTATCATGATTTTTTATCTCGTCGGCAACGCCATCTATTCTCTTGCCGTACATCGTGAGATGAACAACAGCCCCATCCCAGCTTTTTACGAAATTCCGCCAGTTTACACCTGTTTTCACCTCGAAGTCATCCCCGAAACGGTCTTTGACACTCTCAACGGCATTCTCTATCCCCTCGTCCTTCGTATCGACAATTATTTCCTTTGCACCGAAAGCCCTTGCCACAAGTGCTATATGGGTCGTAATGCGCTTGTCTCTCGCGATTCTATGCCCGTATCTGAAGACCGTTACATCTACCATTTATTCGACTCTTTTTCCTCTAGTGGATATATAAGCAATGTTGTGCATCCGGCAGCCATGAAGAAGGATACTATCGGATGTATCTTGTCGATAAGGGAAAGTCCTTCCATTCTGAATGAAAGTATCATGAGTATTATCGCAGCCATGCTGAGTATGCCGCCGATAAAGCCGCCCGCAGTGGGATTTATGTTGACATTTGTCTCGACGAGTGAGAAAGCGACAAAGATGCACCATACCACCACCGCCCCGAGAACAGCCGTTGATACGGAAAATAGGAATATCCATCCGGGGTTCCAGCCAAAGGAATAGATGGTGAAAAACCATATGTAGAATCCTAGACCCGTGAATCCCAGACCCGAGAGAAACGAAAGCATTCCCTTATTCAACTGCATGATAGGAAAAGATGCACCCATTAATAAAACTTGTTCATTTTTTCAGATAAACAAAAAATAAAAGGGAAAAAGGGGAAAGAGGGAGTTTATGGCATCACCGGTGTCGGTTCTGTCCACTCCGGGCTGTAGCATGTCATCGTCGGGTCGCCGAAGAACAGCTGCTGGTTC
>CAZOAF010000011.1:0-13639 GCA_964577775.1 uncultured Thermoplasmatales archaeon
TCAACTTCACCTCGACCCCCATGAAGTCGTGGGCGACAGTCAGCTATTTATATTGGGGACATGATTGATTGTCAATATGCCGGGAAAGGAGAACACAACAAAAATGGCGATTCACAAAAACAAGATTGTGGTGGGCATTTTGATGGTTTCACTGGTTGCCGTATTTTTCATGCCAGTCGGGATGAGTGGCAGCGGTCATAGTTCTATTGCCAACACCAGCCTGTTGCTGGCAGGCCCACCTGCATCATTCGATTTGCGGGATGTTGACGGCGTGAATTACGTCACGTCTGTCAGGAGCCAGCAGGGAGGCACATGCTGGACGCACGGCGCCATGGCTGCGATAGAGGGCAATTTACTGATGACAGGCAACTGGGCATCGGCGGGGGAAGAAGGCGAGCCGAATATGGCGGAATACCATCTCGACTGGTGGAACGGGTTCAACAAACATAATAACGACGATACGAACCCGCCAGCGGGAGGGGGATTGACCGTACATAATGGTGGCGACTACCGCGTGACATCAGCATATCTCACCCGGGGGGAAGGGGCGGTCTATAGCCCTGATGCGAATGATGACACCGAGTATGATGGCAACTGGTATGATGAGCCTCCTGAGCGATACAATTCCAACTATCATTACTATTATGTCGAAGATATCGAATGGTATACTATTGGAGATGACCTCAGCAATATCAACACGATTAAATATGCAATTATGGAACATGGTGTAATGGGCACCTCTCTGTGTTATAGCGGCTCGTTCATAAACAACTATGTCCATTATCAGCCCCCTGACAATTCCAACGATCCCAATCATGCGGTTGCCATCGTAGGCTGGGATGATAACAAGGTGACACACGCCCCCCAGCCCGGCGCCTGGCTCTGCAAGAACAGCTGGGGAAGCGATTGGGGCAATGATGGTTATTTCTGGATTTCCTACTACGACAAGCACTGCTGTCGAAATCCCGAAATGGGGGCCATTTCCTTCCAAAACGTTGAGCCATTGGAATACGGTCGCATATACTACCATGATTACCACGGCTGGCGCGATACATTGACCGATTGTAACGAAGCATTCAATACATTTACGGCTATGGGCAACGAGCTGCTTACCGCAGTAAGCTTTTACACCGCTGTGGACGATGCGTTTTACCATGTTATAGTATATGACCGATTCGAGAATGGAGAACTACAGGAAGAACTATCAACGAAGCACGGAACCATAAACCATACGGGATTTCATACCATAATCCTGGATACCCCTGTTAGGCTTACGGCGGATGATGATTTCTATATTTACACGCAACTTCTCGGAGGCGGGCTTCCATATGACAGAACGTCCGAGGTTCCCGTGTTGCTGGGTTCTCAATCTCCGGGTGTCATCGTTGAATCATCCGCTCATCCCGGTGAGAGTTATTACCGTAAAAATGCGCAATGGTTAGACCTTTATGAGCGCGAGGATATCCCATGGCCCGGAACAGCCAATTTCTGCATAAAGGGCCTAACGGTACCGCTTGTGACACAAGTGGAATTGGAGCTGTCGGGTGGCCTGGGTATCACGGTTGTTGTCAGGAATAACGGAGAGGATGTTCTATCCAATCTGGAGTGGTCAATCGAGTTGGATGGTCTCCTGTTTGCCGGTGAAAATTCTGGCGGGACAATATCAGAATTGGCACCGGGAAGCGAGGAAACATTGAAGATACCTGTCTTCGGATTTGGACCCGGGACAATTACCGTAACGGTAGCAGAATATGCAACCAAAACCGCAGATTTCCTGATACTTGGTCCATTTGTGATAATGAGATGATATAATTTTTCCCGCCTTACTTCTTCAACCTCACCTCGACCCCCATGAAGTCGTGGGCAACGTACGATTCAAGGAAAACCTCCCTTGCCTCGTCTTCCAGCGGCTTTGCGTCGCGGTAGCGCGGGCTTATGTGCGTCAGATAAAGCCGGCCCACTCCCGCTTTCAGCGCGATTTCCGCTGCCTGTCGTGCGGTGGAATGGCCGTACTCGTTCGCCTTTTCCTCGAGACTTGAATCCGTCGTTGAGTCATGAATGAGAATGTCGCTTCCCCTTGCGAATTCGACAAACTCTTCGTAGGGAGTCGTGTCGCCGGATATGGTTATCTTCCTGCCGATGCGGGGCTCCCCCAGAACCATTTCTGGAGTTACGACTTTGCCCCCCACCTCCACCGCCTCCCCCCGCTGCAGCTTTCCGAACATCCTGCCCTCCGGCACACCCAGCTCGAGAGCCATTTTCTTGTTGAATCTTCCGGGGCGTTTGTCCTCCTCCAGGGAGTAAGAGAGTGCAGGCACGTTGTGCACGGCGTCTATGCATCTGACCGTGTAACCCTCGAAGTGAACCTCGTCGCCGCCCTTCAACTCATGTCCCACTATGTCGTATGCAGGCGTGAAGTAGCCCAGGTGGAGAAGCTGGTGGAGCAGTTTGTTCATCCCGCGGGGTCCGTAGACATGGATTTCATCCTTGCGGTCGTTCAGCTGGAGCGTCTGGAGCAGACCGGGCAGTCCGAGGAAATGGTCGCCGTGGAAGTGTGTTATGAATATTTTCGTTATCTGCATGTAGCTCAATGCCGATTTCTGTATCTGTCTCTGCGTTCCTTCCCCGCAGTCGAATAGAATCACCTCTCCCCCGCGCTTTATTGCGGTGGCAGAGACGTTTCTGTCCGATGAGGGCCACGAACCGCCTGTTCCGAGGAAGTGGATGTAAAGCTGCATAGATTATGATGCGCCACGAGGTAAAAAATTTTGGGATGGACAAAAGCATAAAAGAGCGAAACGCATGCATTATTATGAAAGGGATGAGTTACGCTGATGCCGGCGTGAACATCGGCGTGGAGGAGAGGGCTGTTTCGAACATACTCTCAGCGGTGGGATACGGAAGCGACAAGGTGGAGCTGGACGGGCGCAAACTTGTTCTATGCACCGACGGGGTCGGCTCGAAGGTCATCATAGCGAACGAGATGCGCAAGTGGGACACCGTGGGCATAGACTGCATGGCGATGAATGTCAACGACGCCCTGTGCATGGGCGCCCGCCCGCTTGCATTCGTGGACTATCTTGCGGTTGAACACACGGACCCGAAGATGTCGGAGGAAATAGGGCGGGGGCTGAAGAGGGGCGCCGATATCGCGGGCATTCCCATAATAGGCGGTGAGACTGCCACACTGCCGGAAATAATAAGGGGGTTTGACCTTGCGGGCACATGCGTCGGGGTTGTCGAGCATGAACTGCCAAAAAAAATGAGCCCGGGCGATGCCATCATCGGATTGCGGAGCAGCGGCATCCACTCCAACGGCTACACACTTGCAAGGAAGGTGTTCACGGAAAACGGGTACTCGTACACCGACCCGGTTCCCGGAATCGAGGGCAGGATAGGAGACGCCCTGCTCGTTCCGACGCAGATATATGTGAAGGAGATGCTGGAACTCATGAAAAATGTTGATGTGAAAGGCATTGCACACATAACGGGAAGCGGGCTGAGAAAGATGAAGCGCATGTCCGGCGATGTTTGCTTCTCCATCGACGAGCCGTTCGAACCCCAGGACATATTCAGGGTCATGCAGGAACTGGGCGGTATAACCGATGAGGAGATGTACCAGACATTCAACATGGGCATGGGCATGGCGGTGGTTGTAAGCGAGAATGATGTTGAGAATTCGCTTTCCGTACTCAAGGAACATTCCGAGGTCGAGGTAAAAGTTGTGGGCAGGGTAAAGGAAGGAACAGGCGTTGAAGTTCCATCATTGGGATTGAAGTACTGAGAAGGCTGCCGGGAGTGCGTGTTGTATTTGCATGCGTGTTTTTATGCCGGTTTTTCGGTACTTATCTCTTGTACCCTATTGTTCTCAGGAATTCCTTTCTCTTCTTCACGTCATCCTCACCCTCGATTCCTTTGGGCATGTATCCGTCTATAACCCCCACGATTCCCCTTCCCCTTTCATTGCCCATGGTGCTCTCGGCAACCAGAACCTTCGTGGGATTGGCGGTGGCACAGTATATGCGGCAAACCTCGGGAACGTTTTTTATCGAATTCAGAACGTTTATGGGGAAGCAGTTTTCCATAAAGATTATGAACGAATGGCCCGCGCCTATCGCCATAGCGTTCTTCACCGCGAGTTCCTTCAGTCCGTCATCGTTTCCATCTGCCCGTACAAGGCATGGACCGGATGCCTCGCAGAATGCGATTCCGAATTTTGCACCGGGGACGTTGGCCATCGCCTCGTACAGATCCTCGACGCTCTTTATGAAATGGGTCTGACCGAGAATGAAATTCATGTCATCCGGCTTTTCGATTTCCACTTCCTTTATTTCCATCTTATCACCATGTCTGTTATTGCTTCGGTGTTTTTAACTTTTTGATAATTATTCGGGTGGCAGATAATCCTCCATGATTGATACGACCTCCCCGCTTGTTTTGGCATTTCTGTAGCGTTCGAGAGGTTCCCTGTTCAGTTCGAGGAAGTGAGGTCCCCACTTGAATTTATCCATTATCATGCCCGCTCCCTCGGTATCCCCCAGAATGTAGAGCGAGGCGGCAAATGCCTCCGCGGTTGTCAGGCGCATGGGCTTTCCGTAATTCACCGGATTCGCTGCCACGAGATACGGAAGTGCCCTCCTGTTTCCCCCGCCCATCCTCGAGAATATTTCCTCCGCATTTTTCCAGGAGCAGTCCACCGCCACTATTCCGCCGAATTTTCTGTCTTCTGGGGATAGGGCTTTTTTGGAGAACGGGCTCAGAAGTATCTGGTTGCGGTGAACCCTTTCCGCATGTTTGACCATTCTCGCCATTCCGAATTTTGCAAGCCTTCTCGCAGTGCATTTTTTCGGGTCGTCCTGCCCCAGATGGTATATCACAAGTTCGTATCTTTCTCTTCCCACGATGTTTTAACGCACGTGCATTTATTAATCCTGCGAGGCAAAGAAAAATTTATGTGGGCACAGGGCATTCAGTATATGTTTATGAGAAAATCCGTGTCCGTGCTGACGATTCTTCTGCTGGTTTGCGTTTCGTACATCAATGTTTTCGGTTCTCCGGACAATCCGACCGACCGCGGGCGGGAAGAAAACGGTGCTGCCCTTACGTCCCTGTGGTACACAACCCCCCGGAATTACTCGGAGCTGGTTTCGTGGTACAAAAATCTTGAGGAGAACTATCCCGGTTACATGGAAGTTTTCAGGGCAAACGAAATGTACAACACGGGCAGGATAGACGGCGGTTACGACGACTATTATGTCCGGATAACTAACGAGAGCAGGGGGTTCCACAAGCCGGAGACTCTCTTTCTGGGGAGCCCTCACGGCATAGAGAAAATAGGCACTGCATCCCTCTACTGGTTCGTTGACTGGCTCATGAGATATAGTTTCGACCCCGGCTATGAAAATCCGCAGAGGGAATGGCTGAGGTGGTTGCTTGACCACCGCGAGATTTACATTGAAATCAGCCACAACCCGTGGGGCTTTGACCACAACCGGAGATGGGACTACAACGGCTGGGATTTGAACCGCGAGGCAGACTACAACGGCCCGGGAGACAATGGCCCGCCCGAGCCCTGGGGAAGTGTGCAGGGAAAGACACTCGTCCGTTTCGTGAACAATCATACAATAATGACCGGATGCGACTTCCACGAGGGATTGCGCAAACTCATGTATCCGTGGTTTTCATCCCACTGGATTGTCAAGGCAATAAGCCCCATTTCCCACATGATTTACAACTATGCACCTCCCGATTTTTACTTCTACGATGCGGCCCTGCTCAGATGCGGCTCCTACATGGGCGACTACGGCGGGGACCTGAATGCATGGAACATAGGGCCAGTGAGAAGTTTTGTCGACCGCACGCCCGGCGCCCTTGTCGCGTGGGCATACGGCTCGGATGTGGAGAAGAATCCCGCGGAAGACAGATTCGTCGAGGGCGATTATCCGGGTTCTGGCATAATGTGGACCCTTGTGGAGATGTATGACTACAGCCTCGGGTACTCCTCTCACGACTATCTGGGTAACGATACGACGCCGGGTTTTGGCGCCGAGGTCAGGCGTTTCCTTCTCCATCAGATAGACCTTGCCCAGCCATACGTCAGGTGGCTCGAGTCGCCCCCGGACGATTCCACCCTGCAGGCGGGCACGTACGAGTTCAGATGGCAGGTCAACGGAAGCATTGTTGTGGACCACACGTCCGTTCAGTGGGGAACAGATGAGGATGCAATAAACAATTCCGACTTCACCGGACATGACCACAACGATTTCGAGGGGCAATACCTGGGCGGTACGGGATGGGACAATGCCGCCGACGGGCAGACCCACGGGGTTGTTTACAGCGAGAATATCACTTTTGACATCCCGGGAGACTACTACATCGTGGCGAAAGCACAGGTGGACCAGATATACGGAAAAACTCTTGCCCCGCTGGTTTACGGCAGGGAACATACATATCTGCGGGTCGTCAAGGAAAGGACAGACGAATCGTATCACGAGAAGATAAACGGCACGGACGGAATCGAGGAGGTCAAGGGTCATCTCTGGTGGTACAGTCCCGTGATACACATCAAAATTGTATGATAATAACTACATCTCGTATCCCATCTCGGAAAGTTTTTCCGGCAGATATTTGTCCGTCACGTAATCAAGACCGTACTTTGCCAGTGCCTGCTGCTCCGACTTCTTCCCCATCTTGAGTTGCAGTTTTATCTCGTTTTCCCAGAATTCGTCGTGGAATCGGGGGTCGGAAAGCTCGGATTTCAACGCCGATATGTCCTCGTTTGTCAAATCGTCGGTCGGCAGGTCGTAGTTGTGTATGTCAGATGGGGTCACCCCGAGAAACTCGGCGGAAGGGGTGGCAAGATATTCGGATATGTGCGCCGTCTTTATGGCACCGTAGGCAACCGATGCAAATATGCGGTATGACCACGGGTCACCGTCCGTGAACACAATCACCGGCAGATTCTTCTCCTCGTTGAGACGTTTTATGAACCTCCTCGTCGAGCGGGCTGGCTGCCCCTTTAGATGGACGAGTATGGTATTCCTCTTCTCGTCGAACCCGTTTTCGACAAGTCTGTCGAACATACCGCCTGTCTCGACCGCCATTATGATTTTCGCATTCGTCTCCTTGAACTTCAGCTTTTCCTTCTCCACGTTGTACGGGATGGAATAGCCGCTGTCCCCCACGTCATCCTGGCAGTGTATTTTCCTTTTCTCACCCTTTCTCGTTATCTCCTCCACCACCAGGTCTCCCATAACCCTTGCGCCGTCCTCCTCCGGCCGCAGGCTCATGTCCTCCCTGAGCTTCTTGGTGAGTATCTCCAAATCTTCCGCAAGCCGGTCGGAATCGCTCTGCGTCGAGAACTTCCCCTCGCCCCACCCCTCCGATATGTAGTACATCTCCCTCAGTGTTGATGACTTGTTCTGCTCTATCATCTTTTTGATGAAATCTATGGTGTATATGGTGCGGAGGAGCATGTACGCCCCTGCCAGCGATACGGCCGAGCGGGTGGATTTGTTCGTGCCGTACTTCCACACACGGTGGTGTTCGTCAAATGCGATGTTCGCTTTCGTTCTGGACGGCACCTGCAGTTCGGGAATCCTTGAATTCTTCAAATCCTCGTAAATCTCATCGGCTATTTTCAGCATCTCTTTTACGGCATCCTTCTTTCTTTCAGCCATTGTCATTTTAACTTCCCTCCCATTTTTCTGCGCCTATGACATTCACGGGGTCAATGCCCCTCACGTACAGTGTATTCTCATCGAAGTCTCCCTTCTCCATTCCCAGAAGCTGGAACGACAGCTCGATTTTCTCTGCGGGCTTTATACCATTTATCTTCCACATTATGTATTCCCTCTTAACCTCGTCCGCCTCCGGATTCACGCCGCCGAGCAGCCCCTCGTCCGGGAGGGCGGCGTAGAGTTCGAAACTCTGCGCTTTGTTCTTGTAATTGGTAATCGAAATTGTGCTGATTATCCTTCCCTCCTGGTACTTCACCTCGTCGTCAATCCAGACTATGTTCATTATCTTCGTAATCACGTCGTCTATGGGCGGGACGGGCTTTCCAAGCACCTGCGAGGATTTTTCCGCTATCTCCGGCAGGATTTTCGATATGAGCGTGAACTTGTTCTTCGTTTTCACCTTCTTGTCCTTCTTCGAAAGGTGGCTCTTCATCTTTCTCGCGCACTGCTGGAGGGAGAGTTTTATCTCCTTCTCTATCTCCTCGACGTTGGCAATCGCCTCCTTGGATTCGGATGTGAAGGGTATATTCACGGACGAGACATGGACAAGTATTATCGCAGGACCGAACGGTATGCCCTTGCCGCCCCGCTGCTGCAGCCCGTAGCGCCGCCAGTCCATATTCTTTATCCCTCTGGTTATCACGCAGTCGCCCTCCTGATATAGAAGCGGCACGCGGTTTGCAAACCTCAGAATCTCCACGCGTTCCTCCGACGGGAGGTTGCCGCCGTAAACTATTCCCGTTTCCACCAGAAATGGAATGCCCGAATGAACGCTGGGGTTTCTTTTGTCCGTGGAGATGAATTCGGGCGATAGGGCGTCCATCTCCTTCCGGAGCCCTCTCTTTATGAGTATCTCGCCTATCGGTGACAGACAGTCGGTGGGCGGCGACATCAGCCTGACCTTCTTGAAGGCGTTGATTATCTTCTTTGCATTCTCGAGTGATAGTTTGTTCGGATTTGAGGACGGGTCGAGGCCCGCTGTCTCTACGATGCTCTTTGCCTTCTGTATGCTCACGGAGGAAAATTCGGATGACAGAAACGAGGTCAGCTTCCTTGCATTTGTTTCCTTTGCCATCTTTATGAACGTGCCGAGTTCCATGCCGTACGGGTGGGGTTTTATCTCTTTCGGCTGCGGCGGCAGTTTGTCGGTGACCCTCTCGAAAATCGTTACGTTTCCGTTCGGCTCCACGAACGTTATGCGGGCATGGGGATTGACTATTGCGGTGCTTCTCAGATAGCCGTATACGGACTGCTTTCTGTTCCTCACGTACGTGCCGCCCATCGGAAGTTCTATGCGCGTACCGCTGGGTTTTTCCCAGTGGGTCATCTCGTCGTGAAGTATCTCCGGGCGGTTCTTCTTCGTGTCTATGACCAGCGTGCATTTGTGGGCAGGGAAGCCATCGCCTATTTTCGATGTGACTACGGTCGGCTTGCCCGTCGTGAGCTGCGAGTAAAGAACTGCCGCGGATATGCCTATCCCCTGCTGCCCCCTCGACTGCTTGAGGGAATGGAAACGTGAGCCGTAGAGAAGGCGGGCAAATACGTGGGGTATCTGCTTCCGGATTATCCCCGGGCCGTTGTCTTCCACGATTATGAGATATTCGTCATCATCCGTGCTTCTTATCTCCACAAGAATGTCGGGCAGTATTCCCGTCTCCTCGCATGCATCCAGGGCGTTGTCGACGGCCTCCTTGACAGAGGTTATCAGAGCCCTTGTGGAAGTGTCGAAGCCCAGTATCTGCTTGTTGCGCTCAAAGAACTCTGCAACGGATATCTTCCTTTGCTTTTTTGCCAGTCCCTCTGCTATTGAGTGCATCCGTCGATATAACAATACGGTTTATAAAATATTTACTACTGTACGCAGTCAGGTGTACAGATACGGCACATTTTTAAGCATCAATTCATTGTATTAGCAGTGATAAAATGAGCGGGAAATATCAGAAGGTGGCAGGAGCCGGCATAATATTGCTGGTGCTGGCAGCCGGTCTGGGTGCAGTTATGTATCTCGGGGGAAGTGATTCGTATTCCGGAACCCTCAGGACGTTCGAATCGTACGGAGAACTCGAATCGTTTGTATCCAGGGGGGTGGGGCAGGCGGGCGGAAACCGGATTTACTGGAGCGAATTCAGCAGGTCGTACGGAAATTTTCCAACCAATGTGGTTGTTGAAAATCTCGGGGCAAAATCGGAAGGCAGCCAGGATTTTTCGGGAACGAATGTTCAGGTTGAGGGTGTGGACGAGGCGGACACCGTGAAAACCGACGGACTCTACATCTACAAGGTTGTGAACTACCGCGGGGGCGGATGGTACTATCGGGGCGAATCCGGGAACGGGGAGGATAACTTCGTTGCAATAATAAGTGCGGATAACGGAACGATGGATGTTGTTTCATCTATCAACATTTCATACAACATCGCAGGCATTTTCATAAACGGCGACCGCCTGGGAATAATCTGCAACGTGTGGGGCAACATGACTTTTGTAAAAGACGGAGAAAAAAACGAGTACGCCGGGCCGGAGACAGCCCTGTACGTTTACAACATATCTGACCGGGCGGAGCCGGTGGAGGCTTACAACTACACGGTGAGCGGTTCATATTCCAGTTCCAGGATGATAGGGGACTGGGTGTATCTGGTCTCTAACCAGTATGTATACTGGGTTGACGAGAACGGAACGGTGCCCCTGCCCGTGGTTGCCGAGAACGGAGAAGGGCACTGCATTCCCGCGGACGAGATACAGTACATGGATGTGCCCCAGCCGTCGTACAGCTATACGATAATCTCTGCCGTGAATATGACAGACGGGGAGAGCGACGAGAAGGCATTCATGCTGGGCGAATCGAGCACGATGTACGTTTCCCATTCCGGCATATACCTGACGACAACGAACCGCTGGAATATCTGGATAAGGGGCGGCAACATCCCGGGCCAGAAGACGAGCATATACAAATTCGGGATAGACGGGGGAAGCATAACCCACATTGCAACCGGTGATGTAACCGGGCATGTCCTCAGCCAGTTCTCGATGGACGAGCACAACGGGTATTTCCGCATTGCCACCACAAAGGAGAGGGAATGGTGGAGGGGAAACGGGTCCGAATCCAGCAACAACGTATACGTGCTCGACAGCGGGATGAACATCGTCGGGAAACTGGAGGGCATGGCGAAGGGAGAGAGGATATATTCCGTGAGGTTCATGGGGGACAAGTTGTATCTCGTGACGTTCAAACAGGTTGACCCCCTGTTCGTGATAGATTTGAGCGAGCCTTCGTCACCGAAAGAACTGGGCAACCTCAAGGTAACGGGCGCATCGCAGTACCTCCATCCGTACGATGAGGGCCATGTGATAGGTGTCGGGTTCGAGGCAACTGAGGGGGGTGCACGGACCGGGCTGAAAGTCTCATTGTTCAATGTATCTAATTTCACAAATCCCGAGGAGATGTCGAAATATGTCATAAATGGGTCGTGGTCAGAATCCAGCTGGGACCATCATGCGTTTCTTTTCAGCAAGTCCAGGAACCTCCTGGTGATACCTGTCGAGACGTGGGGCGGCAGTTACGGGGAGGAATTTTCGGGTGCCTATGTGTTCAACATAACGCTGGAAAACGGAATAGCATATTCTGCCCGGATAGGACATGGGCCGACGGGACAGAAAAACGAGACGCAGTACTATTACTACGGGAACGCAGGCGAGATTTACAGGAAATACACATCAATAGCCCCGGGGAGTTATATTGATATTTCGCTGAATTGCAGTGCTGACAAAGAATGGGTGATGGACGGGTGGTATGACAAATATGTGATAAAACTGGAAGATAGCTCGCTGTCCGTGAACGGTGGCAACAGAACGTATCACTACCTTTTCAGAACGGTGGGCGAGGGCAATACATACATCGAGATGGATTTGATGGGCATTTCGGGAGGGCAGATAAAGAAATACGGTGAATTCAGGCTCGAGATTTCCTCGTACGAGCCATACTGGCTTTACCAAAATTACAGAATCACCCGCTCGCTGTACATAGGGGGTGTTCTGTACACGCTGTCCAATATGATGGTGAAATCCAACGGCATTGAAGATATGGGGGAAATAGACGTTCTGGACTTCGGCACCGACCAATAAAACGATTGCCTCCGGCCGCCTGGCATGCGGCAACAATCATGCCCGTGTCAGGGTGCAGAACGTTAAACTTTGAGGGAGTCCATCACTCCGTGAGTCCTTCCGGCTGTTTGAATTTGCTGAACGCGTATGCTGCCTTTTCAACGTATTCGCTGTTGCTCCTGAACCAGCTCTCCCATCCCTCGAGTTTTTCCCTGGCTTCCTTCAGTTCCCTGTTCAAATCCTCGTAAACCTTGTAAAGCTTTGCAAGGCGCTCCTGCTCCTTCTTGTAGAGTTTTTCAACCTCGTCGTATTTCTTCTTGTAGGCGATGTAATCCTTCAAAGGCTCGAGTTCTTCCACCCTCTTTCTGAGCATTTCCGCCTCCTTCTTGTAGGGCAGATAGGCGCTCAGCTCCTCCACCTCCTTCTCCAGATTCGCCTTTGACGCTCTCTCTCGTTCAAGTTCGAGTTTCAATTTCTCGTTCTCCGCCCTGTATTCCTTCAACTCGCCTGCAAGTTTTTCCACCTTCTCCCTGTCCTCCTCAAGCTCCTTCAGTGCTTCCACCTTTTTCTTCAACTCCTCAACGGCGGCTTCCTGCTCCGCGAGCTTGTTCTTCCATTCCTCTGCCGTTTTCCTCTCTGTTGTTATGTCGTCTTCCTGCTTCTTGTAGGCATCCCACAGCTTTTCGAGGCGTATGCGCTCCATTTCAAGATCCTTTCTGTACTTTTCCATGTCCCGGAAGGCGCTGATTGCCCGCTCGTCTGCCTCCATTGCCTTCTTCTCCATGGAATCCAGCATCTGGGAAAGTCTCTCTATGCGGTTTATGTCAATCATATCCCGGATTTTCTCCAGGATATCTTTCTCCCTGTAAGAACCCTGCGTTATGGAATCTATCTCTGATAAAATCTCCCTAAAATCATTCTTTATCTTTTCTACATCCTTACCGTATACAATACCTGCATCAGCCATTTTATCAGCACTTAAAGAATGATATTCTGCATATTTAAAACTTCCTTAGCCATTTTTTCCTGTGGGCATCCTTGAGGGCTTTTCTGCCCATCATGTACGGTCTGACCGCGTTCCTTGTGGAGATGTAAACGAATATCGAGTATATCACGGCTGCTATTGCCGAGTACACGGACGAGCTGAAAAATATGAACGGCCATGCCGGAAGCCCCGCAAGGGAGGCAATCATCACGTATTTTGTCTTCTGCCTCATTTTTATGCCCGTGCCCACCCACATGGCGGTGGAGCAGCTCAGTACGATGACGGATATTGCGATAGTCGCTGCGTATGCCCCTTCCGGCGAGAAAAGCGAAGGAACTCCCCTCAGAAGTATGACCCCCGCCGGAGATGCAAATCCGAGTCCGAGCGAGGCGCCGTATAGTATGACTCCTTCTTCCTTCTGGAACTTCGGCAGGTTCAGCACGACGAGTTTGGACATGCTCTCGAAGAACGAGAAGATGAGGGAAACCACCAGAATCACGTCCAATGCCTGTATGAAAATGCCGTAATTGAACACGCTCAGAAACCACAACTCCATGAAGTACACCAGCGTTCCCATTGCTATGCCGCCCACGAACGTGAGAAATATGTAATGCTCCTTGAACTTGCCCTCGTATCCCTCCAGAGTCACGTAGAGTATGAAAAGCGCGGGTATGATGCCGATGGGCAGCAGTGCGGAGCTTATATCCATAATGCGGTAACATGAGCGGTATTTAGTAATTTTTGATAGTCAGTGATTTTATGACAATCACTATAAAGCCCTTCCATATTATTGTATTGAGGACATGAAAAAAATTGC
>CAZOAF010000012.1:0-13493 GCA_964577775.1 uncultured Thermoplasmatales archaeon
TGGGTTAATTTTTAATATTTTTACATCATTCAATTCCAATGGAGAAATTTGAGGAGACATTTCCGCTGATAAAGGAAATAAAAGATGATGGGCTAAGAGAGAAAGTCATAAAATGCTGGGAGGTTGCAACGGAAAGAGGGGGATGGAAAACCCTGGATAACATACCGTTCACCCTTTTGCTACCGGATGCCGGAAGCTTCGTCGAGCATGTGAACAGAGTGGCAGAGATGGCTTATGCTGTTGGAAAGGCCAGAAAAGACGTGAACATGGATTTGCTTCTTGCAGGGGCGATACTGCACGATGTGGGAAAACTTTTCGAATACGAGAGAACTGGCAACGAGGTGAGAAAATCCCGCATGGGGAAGATCATACGCCATCCGGTCAGCGGGGCCGCCCTTGCCTCCGAACTTGGGCTGGGAGAGGATTTGGTCAGCATCATTGCATCACATTCCAAGGAGGGTGAGTTCGTGGAGCGGCTGCCGGAGGCGGTCATTGTCCATCACTGTGACTTTATCGATTTTGATATAGCAAGGGGGAGAAAATGAAGGTCAGGAAGGAAGGAATTGCAGGAACCGAAAACAAGAGGGATTGCATAATCGAGGTTAGAGAGGGAGACAGCGTAGAAGTGGAGGGGAAGGCAAAGGAAATGTTCGGGGAACATATAGGCAATCTGATAAGAAACAGACTCGAGGAACTGAGAGTGAAGGCCTCCATCAGCGTGAAGGAAAACGGCTCGCTGGATTATGTAATACTTGCACGACTCGAGGCTGCACTGAGGAAGGCATGCGAGGAGGAAATTCCGGATAAAACGGTCGAAAAAGAACCCACCGGCAAGAATTTGAGAAGGAGCAGGATGTACGTTCCCGGCAACAGCCCCCGCATGATGAACAGCGCCGGCGTTTACGGCTGCGACTGTTTGATACTTGACCTCGAGGATTCCGTCGCATTTGAACAAAAGGAGGATGCCCGCTATCTCATAAAGAATGCACTGAAATATGTTGATTTTGGCAACTCCGAACTGTGGGTGCGGGTGAACAGCAACAGCATGAAGGAGGATGTCTCTGTCGTGAAATACGGCGTACCATACGGCATATGCCTCCCCAAAGCCGAAAGGGGGGAGGATGTGGTCATACTTGAGGGTATACTGGAAGAGGAGGGGCTGGATGCAAAAATAATGCCCATAGTGGAAAGTGCACTTGGGGTGGAGAACATTTCAGAGATTCTGGACGCAAGCGACAGGGTTGTTGCCGTGGCATTCGGTGCGGAGGATTTCACAAGAGACATGGGGGGAAAGAGAACATGGGATTCACTCTTTTACGCAAGAAGTAAAATTGCTGTTTCCGCAAAGGCACACGGCGTGCAGGCTCTTGACACCATATACCCGAACGTTGAGAATATGGAAGGGCTGAGGGAAGAAACGATGAGAATAGTAGAGATGGGCTTTGATGGGAAGGGTGTAATACACCCCAACCAGATAGAGATTGTGCACGAATGCTTCACACCCACCGAGGATGAAATCAAGGAGGCAAAAAAAATACTGGAGGCCGTGGGTGAGGCAAAGGCAAAGGGGCTTGGAACCGCCTCTTTGAACGGCAAAATGATTGACCTGCCAGTCGAGAAGAAGGCAAGAAGAACACTGGAGAGAGCAGGAATCGTCGAGTAAATCAGATTATAATATTCTGGATAATTTTCCACAATATCGGCAAGTGCTGAAGAATTTTTTGAATTATTGGTACAGAATGGGTGGTACTCATGGGGGTTGCAACTGATACCGGCAGTATGAAGAAATCACTGCTGTTGTCTTTATTCACAATCTTCACATACCCTTTGAAATTTCTGATTTTTTTGTCGGGCACTATTACCGATACACCCACCTTGTCCTTGTCGCCCGGCGATAGATTGCCGCCCTGCGAGGGGGTGAAGCTCCATGTCCCCCACTCCGGATATTCCGCCACCTCCCAGTCAAGTGTCGAATTTTGCTCGCCCACATTCTCAACCGTGAAATTTGTGTGGATGGTGCTTCCTGCCCCTATATCTGCCCAGTGAAGACTGCCATCGCAGTATATGTCAGAGCCCGAATGTTCGGCCATTATATCCACTATGATACCCTCGATAACAGTCAGTCCGTACGGCATATCATCGGGCAGCAGGTACCAGCCATCCAGCGAGCCATCCCACCCGAAGTTCAGATGATAGTAATCATCGGTATTGTACCCGTCAACAACAAGGTTGTGTCCCGAATTCCAGTCGGAGGTCACAACAGCAAGGTGGGCAGGGAGAGCATCCACCATGTTCATCCTCAACCTGCCATACATATCAGGATTGCTTTCGTTGAGTAGTTCGATTCCGTCAATGCCAAATCTGAGATACGCCTGATACGCCTGGCTCACCCCGAAAGTGCCTGACACCTCCGAGCTGTAGACCTGCTTTGCAGCGACACCGCAGGCAAATACAATGGCTGCCTTGTCGTTATCCGTGATGGGAATGTTATTTTCATAGTGGGATGAAAGGGTATCAAGGTATCCGTTGAGTTCCGGAAAAGACGGAAAGCCGTACTCTTCGTGGTCGTCATCTATGACATATTGATGTATGTAGTTGTGGCGGTAATCGTCACTATCATTGAATGAAACGCCGTTTGTGGTTCTGTGATAATTCAGAATCTGCGCCATTGCAACTGCCGGACATCCTGCAACGCTACGCTCGCTGCCGTCCATGGGGCAAAAATTGTTATAAGGCGAATTCTGGCTCCACTTCGTTTCCAGCCATCCTCCGGTGGATGTTGTGCCCTCGGGAGGCCATTGCTCGAAATTGGCCGTGGCTGCATTTCCGTTCAGCATGCCTTTCCACATCAGTTTTCGGTCTTCAATGACCCGGTACGGAAGGTTATGGATATTCTTCATACGCAGGGCAATGTCCGCCCTCAGTATATCTGTCAGGGCACTCTTCCCCACGGAAAAATTTGAAGTGAAGGAATAAGCAATAACTGGAGGGAGGGAAAAATCCGCAGATACCACGACATACCCTCTCGGCTTCAAATACAACACATGGAATAACGCTCCGCCATTGTCATATACGGTGCTCTCCCCGCATATGGAAAAATCTGCGAATTTCCCGAGCTGGAAAATTTTTGCCTCCGCCACCTCCGCCGCGGTTCCGGCATCCACATAATTCTTTGCAGCAATACCCGAACCGTTCATTGAGATTAAAATTGCTGTTCCCATAAACAGTGAGATAACAACAAAAACAGTGATTTTTCTCCGTAAGAATATCATGATATTGCCTCCGGTATATAACGGATTGCCGCTTATAATATTACCGTAATATGGATGCGCCCCCCGAAATCTTTTTTATTTTTGCCTGCTTTAGTTGTGTGAGAGATGCCGTTGCCGTGGATAAAAGATATGCAGGCGATGCGATAGAATACCTGATAGAGCACGGAATACTGGATGATACAAGGAGGATATCGCGTGGTAACGGCAAGGTGGAAATACCTGTCAGGGGTGACGTGACGTCTCTCCCGTTTCCCCATTCGATAAAAGAGCAGGAGCATGTTCTGTACAGGGGGCAGGATGTGCCGTTCAACATGATAAAAGGAAGGGCGGAAAAACTGCTGGGTCAAGAGGGGATTGAAGTGCTCCCCAGAAAGTGGGAGAAAGTGGGAGACATACTTATATTGAAATTTCCGGAGAACATGGGAAAAAAAGAGGAGGTGGCAAAAATCTACGCGGAAGTGCTGGGATGCAGGGCTGTTCTGGAAGATACGGGAGGTATAACCGGGGTGAAAAGGGAGCCTGTCGTCAATCACATCTACGGAGATAATAATACAGAGACAGTGCACGTGGAGAACGGAATAAAGTTCATGTTCGATGCATCTAAGATAATGTTCTCCTCCGGCAACGTGGACGAGAGAATAAGGATGGCGCATGCCGGCAACGCCGGAGAGGTGGCGGTGGACATGTTCGCGGGAATAGGCTACTTCTCCGTACCCATGGCTGTGTATTCTGACGTGAAGGTATATGCATGCGAGATAAACCCCGTGGCGTACAGGTACCTTTCAAGGAATATAGAGCTCAATAACGTGAAAGGAAACGTCACCGCACTTTACGGCGACTGCCGGAATGTCGCGCCCCGCGGCGTGGCCGACAGGGTCATAATGGGCTATTTCAAATCGAAGGACTTTTTGCCGCATGCAATAGAGGTGCTGAAGCCGGGAGGGGGCGTGATTCATTACCATGCGACATGCCCCAAAGATACGTTTCCGGGAGAACCGCTGGACGACATAGAAAATGCTGCCGGAGACGCGGGAAAAAGTGTGAGGATGCTGGGATACAGAAAGGTCAAATCATATGCCCCCGGGATAATCCACGGGGTGATTGACGCAAGGATATTCTGAATCGTGCAGCATTACTTTTATAAATGGAAATCATATTGAAAGTCGAGAGACATGAGCGATTTGGAGAACCTTCCGGGAGTTGGCCCGACCACGGCAAAAAAACTTGAAGAAGCTGGTTTCGACGATTTGATGGCCATAGCGGTTGCATCACCCGGCGAACTTGCTGGAATCGCCGATATAGGCGAGGGAACCGCAGCAAAGATAATCCAGGCGGCGCGGCAGAAGGCGGATGTCGGCAGCTTCGAGACAGGCGATGTAATAATGGAACGGATGAAAGAAAGGAAGAAACTCACGACGGGTTCGAAGTCATTCGATGAACTGCTCGGAGGAGGATTCGAGAGCCAGGCAATAACCGAGTTGTTCGGGGAATTCGGTTCCGGAAAGACACAGATTGCCCACCAGCTCTGCGTGAACGTGCAGCTGCCGGAAGAGGAGGGGGGACTGAACGGGCACGCCGTTTTCATAGATACCGAAAATACGTTCCGGCCGGAAAGGGTCATACAGATGGCAAGCGCTTACGGCATGGACACGGACGAGGCCTTGAAGAAGATACACGTCGCAACCGCATACAACTCCAATCACCAGATGATGCTCGTCAGCAAGGCCATGGAAATAGCGAAACATGAACCAGTGCGCCTTATAATCGTCGATTCATTGACAGGGCATTTCAGGGCGGAATATGTGGGCAGGGGAACGCTGGCAGACCGCCAGCAAAAGCTGAATACCCACATGCACGAACTTCTGAGATTCGGCAGGTTGAACAATGCCGTCATATGCGTGACAAACCAGGTCTCTGCAAAACCGGACGCGTTTTTCGGCGACCCCACCAGACCCATAGGCGGACATATCGTGGGCCACACGGCAATGTTCCGGCTGTATCTCAGAAAATCCAAGGGAGGAAAGAGGATAGCCAGACTGATAGATTCACCGCACCTGCCGGAAGGCGAGGCGGTCTTCATGGTCACCGAAGCAGGAATACGTGACTGATATGCCCGAGAGAATAGAACTTCCGCAGGGGGCGGGCGGGAGCGAGACCGAATCGCTGGTAAGAAAGTACATCCTTCCGAATTTTCATCAGCCGGATATAGATGTCCCGCTGGATGCGCTTGATGACGCTGCGGTCGTGGAAGGCATCGTTTTCAGCACCGACAGCCATACCGTCAAACCCATATTCTTCCCGGGCGGGGACATAGGCACGCTTGCGGTTGCGGGAACCATAAACGACGTGGCTGTGATGGGTGCAAAGCCGATTGCCCTTTCCGCCGGCTTCATAATAGAGGAAGGATTCGAGATGGACAACCTGGAAAAAATCATAAAGAGCATGGGCAAACTTTCCTCAGATGCAGGGGTTCCGATAGTAACAGGCGATACGAAGGTGGTTGAGCGGGGAAGTGTGGAGCAGATAATAATAAACACCGCGGGCATAGGCGTGGGAAACGACCTGCTCGACAGAAACATGGAATATGTGGACAGGGGGAGAAAATGGCTGCAGGACTCGTCCCTGCGACCGGGGGACAAGATACTGCTCAGCGGGAAAATCGCGGACCACGGGATAGCCATAATTTCATTCCGGGAGGGCTACGGCTTCGATACAAAAATCAAATCAGATGTTGCCCCGATAAACGGGCTCATGGAGAAATGCTTGAAGGTGAGGGGCGTGGTGGCGGCAAAGGACCCCACGAGAGGAGGGCTGTCAAATGCACTGAACGAGATGGCGGGAAAATCAAAAGTGGGAATGCTAATTGACGAGGAAAGAATTCCCGTGAACGAGGGTACAATCGCGGCGTGCGAGATGCTGGGCATAGACCCTTACAACATAGGAAACGAGGGCAAGGTGGTGATGGGGGTTACGGAGGAAAAGGCGGAGGAGGTTCTCAGGGCAATGAAAAATCATCCTCTGGGAAGGGACGCCGAGATAATAGGAGAAGTGACGGAAGGAAAGCATGTCATACTCGAGACAAGCGTAGGGGGAAGGCGCATCATGGAAGCGCCCATAGGAGACCCCATACCCCGAATATGCTGAAACGGCATGATAAAGAAGAATTGTCCCATACCGATATAAACACACAGAAATATATTGTACGGAGAATAGGGAATATATTGAGAATATATCCAATACGGGCTGTCAATCACCTTACTTATCCTTCCAGCAGTTCCTTTCTTCTTTCTGAATCCTGATATTTCTCGCTGTCGTTGAGATAATCCCTTATCACTTCATATTCCCTATCGGAGATGAAATCCCCGAGCCATTCTATTCCTCTGCTTTTGAACGGAATCAGAGCATGCAGCCTTATGCCGTGCTTCTTTGCTATATCCGCCGCCCCCTGCTCGCGGTCTATTATGACCGCCACATCCGTGCATTCCACCCCGACCCCCCTCCTCTCGCCCTCCATTTTTAGTTGCTCGATGGCAACCAGTTTGCTGTCGAATTTTGTTACCAGGTCATCAACCGCAACAAATCGGTCGCCCTCCTTCATCTCCCCTTCCACCATCGAATGCTCACCGTATTTCATGGCGGCAGTTTTCAGCCCTTCCAGAGAAGTCGCGCCCTCCAGCTTTCGTGTATAGCAGAGGGGAATCTCGTGCTCGAGCGATATTGAAGTGGCAATGGGTATGCCCGCCATCGCTATGCCCAGCACTTTGTCAACTCTGCACTCCCTTTTTACCATCTCCCCCATCTCCTTCCCTATTTTTTTGAGCAGCACGGGATGGGAGGGAAGGGCACGGAGCTGGATGTAGAAAGGACTCCACAATCCTGAAACAAGTGTCCATCCATCCGGTCTGTCCCGAAGCCATGTCTTTATCAGCCCGCGGTTATAAAGTTCCGCCATTATCTCCTTTTCCATCATACAATCACTCGAATTTTAACGCCTCGCTGCAGAATTCCCTTGCCGATTTCTCCATATCATCGCTTCTGTATATTGCGGAACCCACTATCGCATATGCGGCGTGCCCCTTCAGTATGGAGAATGTCTTCTCTATTTTTCCGCCCTGGCTGCCGATGCCCGGCATGCAGTATTTGGGCGATGGAACGATTTCTGAAAGGAGTTTGTTGTACTTCTCTATTGCATCGTACCGGTTGCCCGGCAGTATGAAATATTCGACACCGCTTTCAGCCCCCGTGCGGTACATTCTTTCCGGAGAGTCGTTTTTTATGAATCCGCCCTCCTTTTCCAGATAGGCAGGATGTGTCATCTCCCCGCCCACCATCGGCACCATGTCTCTCCCGAAAATTGCCTTTATGAAAGCCTTTTCCGTTTCAGGACCCGCCTGCGGGAATATTATCACGCTCTTCATTCCTCCGTTGCTGCAAACCTCCGCAAATTTTTCGCCCATCTGCGGTATGTCCGTTCCCGCTTTCTGGTGGTCGTAAATGAGGGGAAGGTCACAATACTCTTCAACCACATCTGTGAGCGTTTTAAGCCCGTATGACAATCCGAGAGTTACCCCCACCTTGTACCCGACCACTCCCTCGACGTGATATGTTTCGCTCACCAGTTCCCTGAAACGCTCTGTCGATGTAACATCGCAGGCAACAATGACCCCGTGCTCCTTTTCGAACAACATCAAATGTAATGCCCGACGCCGTTTTTAGAGTTTTTCCTACCATCCTGTTTAACGATCAAAAACTATTCTTTATCAAGTTTGTAATAAGCTTCACAAATTTATGAAGTGTTGTTCTCTCAGAACGATTTTGCCGACCGTTAACAATTTAAAAAAAACAAAGCATTGCTATATTGGTGAGGTAAAAATGAAGGAAAAAATATTTGCTGGTTTTATAGTTGTATTGGTAATGGCAAGCATTATACCATTCGTTAATGGAACGGATTCTTATAACCCAAAGGAAGACAATAATGCCTCAATCAGATATACAGTGGTTGATAAGGATGGTGACGGAATTTTTGATCCGGGCGAATGGTTCCTTGATTCGAACGGGAACAAGATTTATGACGTTGGAGAAATTAAGGGTGACACCGAAAGTGACCGACAACAGGTGGTGATTATTGTAAACACTACTGTTACGGCTTTACAGCAAGTTATGGACAAAGGCTACTTATCAGCTACAGCAAGTCCACCAATTTTGATTTTTAGTGGGAATAGGACTGAGAATAAAGTTTCTAACCTCTTAAAGTTGAGAGAAAGTTTAGGGGCAGGAGATAAAATAACGATTACCAAAGGTACCCTAATAACGTTAACTGGAAAAGACAGTTCAATAGTTCATATACTCTATCAAAAGAATTGCGAAGAGGTAGTTCCTTCAGCGTCGACCTTGGCAACGCAGTATAGGGTTTCCGACATTGACGTATCTGCGGAAAATCATGACTCATATGAATACCAAATACATGATGTGCTATGTAATGCTGACACGGAATGGATCGATCCAAGCCAAACAACGTATTTTGCATTTGGTGGCATACAATTCTCAGCTCAGCTAAATGTTGTAATCCAGTCACCCTTCGGACAATACGGTCTGGAATGGAGACACACAAGAGACTGGGACGCGGAGATAGGTTACAGTGGAACTGGGTATGGAGGACAAGAAGTAAACGATGGAGATGGAGGGTCCTTTGATTTACGTGATTATGATGCTCCTATTTCCATAGCTGGAGAGATACTAAAAACGCCTAAAGTATATGCTCCTTCTTTTGGGACACTATTTTCCCAATGTCACGTATATGTAGATATCTCGTATAAGTACGTAGACCCCACAGACCCAGGGGCATGGTGGTGGTACCATACTGTTGACAGAGAAGACTGTGATTCGATTTACAAAAATATACTAATATTGTGAGGCAGTTAATGAATGGGTTTGCGGAGGTTAAAATGAGATATAAGTTGTTGTCAGTAACGTTAGCATCAATAATTGTTGTTGCCTCTTTTATTCCTATGATCACGGAGTGCGCTGCTAATAACGACAAGATTCCTCTTACTGTGCAAATATTCACCCCTCAGGGCCAGACTATAGTGAATAAGGAAATTGCCGTGAAGGAGGTTAAAGGGTTAACTGCTCCTCAGAGCAGCCAAGAGTGGATAAAAAAACTTCATGATTACGGATTGCTGGGTGGATTAAGCATTAGCGAGGCATATAGCTTGCTCGATAGAGATTCTCAACAGTGGCACAGCAAGAGCATACCCGTGGATGGACTGGTGAATGTGTTTTGTTCCGTAAATGTCACTGCCGGAAGTTGCATGATGGTTCCAGTGTTTCCTTATGGATTCATGTCCCATCTGTTGGAAGGGATGAATTATCTGCTCTCTCTGGGCATCCCGCCGTTTCTGTTGTTTCCTTTATGGATACTGATGTATGCCTTGTATATCCCATTTATTCCTATCGACTTTGTCTCCAAATTCGTTGGCATGTATGTGCCTGTAAAGCCGCCGTTGTTCCGTGGCTTTCTGATAGGTAACGACCTGCACTTTAAAACCACAGGATTGCTGGGCACATTAGAAACCTATGGTAATTACACTACAGTATTCCGCATGAAAGGGTTCACCGGCATCTGGCTGAGCGACCCCCTCACCCATCGCTCATGGATTAGAGGTTTTGCTCTTGCCGTCTCTCAATGGCAATAGCTCTTCAACACATGACTTACCGTGCATTCCTGCTTTCAGAGGGTAAGATGAGGGGGAATTAGACGACGGTGGGAGATAATTTTAAATTGTTTTATACTATTTTAGTATATAATATATGTAACATATGTAACATATATGGCAATAACGGGTAACAATGCATAAAAAAAGTTGGATAATAGCGGTTTTGGTCATTATTGTTCTTGTTCTCATTTCAACAGTTGTTTATGTGGTATTACCTGTAACGTTCAAACCTTCTGCCTCCGGCAAGTTAACTCCTAAAGTCATAAGCATTAACGGCATTCACACGGGGAGTTTTTACTATTATGGCGGGAGTTATCCCACCAACCTCACCATAGTGGTGGAAGTCAAATGGAATGACTGGAAACCAGTCAGAGGGGCAGGAGTCACCATTTACGGCTCTGTTGGCACAGCAGATACCAGCACCACAGATTCAAACGGTTTGGCAGTTCTTCACCTGCCTTTCAGCCCTTTAATATCTGGGAATCATGCTTATTTTTCCATGATTGTATGGAAAGATAACCATCTCCTGACAAAAGAAAAAGCCATACCAATATACTACAGGCGATAACCGATAACAGCCCCCATTATATGATAATGACAGGTAGGAAGGTATTTTTTACTCAGATATCCTTAAGGCTTGTTATGGGATGTGGGAAATTAACGCCCTATATGGGTGGATTTTCGCTTAAAATCTGCATCTTTCACCTCATGTTTGATATGAATTGGAAAAGGAGTACGCCCTCTTTACCCTTTGCTTCATAATTCCTTTAGCAGATAAGAAAAAGGCAAGGAATTGCTGGATAATTGGTGTGACGTACCTCTTTTCTATACTTCTTTCCACATCTATTCATCTTTTATCTTTTCCTTTGCTTCTTCCACGATTCTGTTTGTAAAAAAGAGATTATGTATTGTTGCAAGTCTTGGTCCCAGGGGGTCCTTCTCCTTGAAAAGATGGTTGAGATAGTCGAGAGAGAAATTCCTGCAGGTATAGCAATCGCATCCCTCCTGGATAACATCACCCCTTACCTTCGCCCTTCCGAGATTTATCCGTCCCCTGTCCGTGAAAATCGTGCCGTGGCGTGCGTTTCTCGTGGGAAATGCGCTGTCGAATATATCCACACCCGTCTTTATGCCCCTGATTATGTCCTCCACGGAACCAACTCCCATCAGATGGCGGGGCTTGCCCTCCGGCAGGTGCGGCAACGTCGCCTTCACCATGCGGTGCATCTCCTCCTTGGGCTCGCCTATGCACAGACCGCCGATAGCAAATCCGTCGAAATCCATATCCGCAATTACCTTTGCGCATCTCGCACGCTCGTCCTCGAAGGTTCCCCCCTGAAGTATTGCAAACCTGCCCTCGCCCTGGCACCTGCCAGCCCACTCGATTGTTTTGTCAACCGATGCGGCAACCCTCTCCTTCGTGTAGGGGTAGGAAGGGCAGTCATCCAGCGATAGGGCGATATCAACCCCGAGTTTTTCCTGCACCTCCATGGACTTCTCCGGCGTGAATACCTCCACTCTACCGTCCGGCATCGAGAAGGCAACACCGTCATTTTCCACCTCGCAGGGAAATTTCTTTATTGGCTGGAATCCCCCGCTGTCACTCAAAACAAATCCGTTCCATCCCATGAAATCGTGTATACCGCCCGCATTCTCCACCTTATCGATGCCCCTCCTGTAAAGATGAAGCGCATTGACAATTATGCCCCTGCATCCCGCATTCCACGCCTCCTCGGGCGTGAGCGTTTTTATCACGGCCTTGGTCGCAACGGGAAGGAAAACAGGGGTTTCGAATCTGCCGTGCTTCGTTTTGAGCAGACCGACTCTCGCATCCCCGTGCTTCGCAATTATCTCGAACATCAACCCGACCTCCCCATTATGAGCATTGCATCCCCGAAGCTCAGAAAACGGTAGTCGTGTTTCAATGCCTCGCTGTACGCCCTCATGATTGTCTCCTTGCCCGCATATGCACTCACAAGAAGCAGCGGCGTGGATTTCGGGAGATGAAAATTCGTCAGTATGGCGGTCAGTGGCGATTTGAATTCGTATCCCGGATATATGAACAAATCGCTCCATCCGCTACCTGGCCTTACCACCCCACCCTCGGATGAACTTTCCATGGTCTTCACGCCCGTAGTGCCGACGGCAATCACGTTCGCACCGCGTTCATGCGCCCTGTTTATCATCCCCGCCGCCTCCCCGCCGACCTCGTAGAACTCCGCCTCCATTCTGTGCTCCTCGACATTTCTGGAACGGATGGGCATGAAGGTACCGATTCCGACATGGAGTGTTATATATGCAATCTCCACACCCTTCTGCCTCATCTTATCCAGCATCTTGCCCGTGAAATGCAGGCCCGCCGTCGGGGCGGCGACAGACCCCTTTTCCCTTGCAAACACGCTCTGGTACATCTCCGCGGTTTCCCTATCCACCTCTTCTTTTATGTACGGCGGGAGGGGCATCTCGCCCATGGCTTCCATCTCATCCATGCTCAAAGGAATGTCAATGATGCATTTGCCACCCTCCTTGCTCACCACCACCCCCTCCACCTCCCCCGTTGATAAATTGCCTTCATTTTCTCCTGTCGAATTGACAGTTTTTGCGCCGTCCAGAATTATTCTCGTTCCCTCCCTTACCTTTCCCTTGACAAGGCATCTGAACGAATTGCCCTCCTCCCCGAGCAGCAGGAGTTCCACCTTCCCGCCGGTGTCCTTTCTTGCATGTATTCTTGCATGCATGACCCGCGTATCGTTCAGCACGACCACGTCGCCTGCCTCCAGATAGTCAATGATTTCGTGGAAAAGATGGTGGTGTATGCCGTCTTTCAGAACGAGCAATTTGCAACGGTCGCGGGGCATCGCGGGTTTCTGGGCAATCGCCTCCTGCGGGAGAGGATAGTCAAATTCGTCTACAAGCATTTTGAACTACTTTGATTTCTTCAAGAGAGGCAGCCCCGTCCTTTCGTTCACCTTGACCTCGTAGCCCTCGGGTTTGGCACATGGATCTGCATCGTCCTTGCCCTTCTTGCTGAAGAAGTATATGCGCTGCAACCTTCCGCCCCTGAGCTTGACCTCCTTGGTGTAAAGCGTGTACTCCCCGAAAGTGAAAGGTGACTCGTCAACGGTCTCCCACTCCGGCAGTTCCTCCTCCACCTCCAGTTCCTCCTCCGGAATCTCGACCCCGACTTCGAGAACCTCGAGAACTTCCTTTTCCTCCTCTTCCTCCCATTCCATCTCCTCTTCCTCCTCGACAAGAGATACGCTGGGTTTCAGTTCATCTATGTCCCTTCCGTCCACGGCAACAATTTCCCCCCCCTCCACCTTCCATCTGGGCACCTCTATCTCGGCGGCAACATTTCTGTTGATTCTGCTGCATACCGTGCACAGGTAAGCCCTTTCATTCTCCGGAACAATTTCCTCGCACTCATCGCATGGAAGATAATCGAGAACAACCCTGACATGTTCCAACTCGCGCTCGTCAGCCATACTCAATATATGAAAATTTA
>CAZOAF010000013.1:0-13490 GCA_964577775.1 uncultured Thermoplasmatales archaeon
CATCAAAAAGTGCGTATTATATCCCTATTTTGGAATCGTTGATAGAACTCGGTGGCAGTGGAAAAATGAGGGATGTGGAGAATAAAGTAGAGGAGAAAATGAAACATGTTCTAACCGAAAAGGACTATGAAACCCTTTCCGATGGAAAAACTATTCGGTGGAGAAATAGAACAGAGTGGGCAAGAAATGATTTGGTAAATAAATTTGGTTATATGAAGAAAGATTCTCCTTGGGGCATATGGGGAATATCGGAAAAGGGAAGGAAATATTATAATGAAAATAAGGACGAATGGAAGAAAAAATATGTATGAATGCATCCTAATTACATCTAATAATTAATCTGAGTGCTTTGATTCTTTTTTTGTTATATCTTGTCTTCAGTTTAAAAAAACTGTATATATGTGTTTTTCATTGCAATTCCGTGATTAAAGTGACCGATGGCAGGGATAATGAAAATAAATTGACCAGGGAGGATTTGATTAGAAAGGCGGAAAAACCCGGAAAGGATGCAATGAAACTCCATCCGTTCTACCATGGAAAGATAGAGATTTCGCCGAAATGCGTTATACGGGATATGAATGACTTCGGTATATGGTACACGCCCGGAGTGGCAGAACCGTGCAAAGACATCGCGAAAAATCCCGACAAGGTCTTCGAGCATACCAACAAGGCGAATTTTGTTGCTGTCATAAGCGACGGCACACGTGTACTGGGACTTGGCGATATAGGGCCCCATGCGGGACTGCCCGTCATGGAGGGAAAGGCGCTTCTTTTCAAATATCTCGGGGGGGTTGATGCGTTCCCTGTAATGATAGATACCAAGGACCCCGACGAGTTCATAGAGACCGTGAAGAGAATAACTCCCACCTTCGGCGGAATAAATCTGGAGGACATATCATCCCCAAAATGCTTCTACATACTTGACCGACTGAGGGAGGAGGTCGAAATTCCCGTCTGGCATGACGATCAGCAGGGAACCGCCGCCATAACCCTTGCAGGCATTATCAACGGTCTGAAGATAGTCGGCAAGAGCATGAGGGACGTTCTGTTTTCGGTCATAGGAGTCGGTGCCGCCAACACATGCCTCATCCGAACACTCATAAAGGCGGGAGTGCCTGCGGGAAACATACTTGCCGTGGACTCCAAGGGCATACTCGGACCCGACAGGGAGGACATGGAGACACTCAAGGAGAAAAATCCCTACAAGTACAACATAGCCATGGAGACGAACGGGGAAGGAAGGCAGGGCGGCATAGCAGATGCCATGAAAGGGGCGGACGTCTGCATAGCGGCATCGAAACCGGGACCCGGAACCATAAAGCAGGAATGGGCGGCGGAGATGAACGATGATGCCGTCATGATAGCTGCTGCCAACCCGGTGCCCGAAATATGGCCCTGGGAGGCGAAGGAGGCGGGAGTTCGCGTATTCGGAACCGGAAGGAGCGATTTTCCCAACCAGGTCAACAACAGCCTCGGTTTCCCGGGAATATTCCGCGGCACGCTGGATGTGATGGCAAAGACAATCACCGACGAAATGCACATAGCCGCCGCATACGCCATAGCGGAGGTTGCGGAGCGGAAAGGGTTGAGTGAGGAATACATAGTGCCCACGATGGACGACTGGGAGGTCTTCCCGTATGAGGCAACCGCCGTCGCGATGAAGGCAATAGAACAGGGAATCGCAAGGAGAAAACCCAGCAGGCAGGAAATATACGAGAATGCGGAGGAAAGGATAAGGAAATCGAGAGAGCAGGCAAGGCATCTCATGAAGGAAGGTTTCATACCCCCTGCCCCCGAGTGAAATGAAAATCGAGGAAAACCTTGAGGAGGTGGAGGAAATCGTGCGCCGGCTGAAGGCGATGAACGAATCGGTGCCAATTGTCGTGGAGGGGGAGAAGGATGTCGATGCCCTGCGCAGTCTGGGAATGGAGGGAAAGATTCTGACGCTCCATTCTGGAAAGGGAATTGTCGATTTCTGCGACATGATTGCATCCGAATATTCCGAGATAGTGGTTCTGACGGACTGGGACAGAAAGGGGGGAAAACTTTCCAACGCCCTGGAGCAGAATCTGGGCGGCAGGACGCATTGCATAATGGAGTTCCGTGAAATGCTTGCCAGAAACACGATGGTAAGGAACATCGAGAGCATTCCTACCTACATAAAACACGTTAAAATAAGAATCGAGAGAGGAAACCGCCAGCACGGTCAAAAGATTTAATACAGGAATCATATTCTATTACCTGTGACAACGGAACACAGGATATTATCCGTCTGCCTTATTTCCGCCATGCTGGCAATTTCGATGCTTCCCGCCATGGCAATGCTCGGGGAATCGGCAAATAATTCTGAAATAGCGGACATGATGCAGCAGGTGGATGAATCCACGCTGGAGAAACACGTCCGTACGATACAGGATTTCGGCCCCCATCCAACAGGGTCGGAGGCATGCGACAATGTCAGGGATTACATATACGGAGAACTGGATGAAATGAACATGTCGGTCAGATACGACGACTGGAGCTTCAGGGGCAGGGAGGGACGGAATATAGAGGCGACGCTTCCCGGGAGGGGCTCCCACGGCGGGATAATCATAGTATGCGCCCATTACGACAGCGTTCTCGTATCTCCCGGCGCGGACGACGACGGTTCCGGCGTCTCCGCAGTTCTCACAATCGCGGAAATCATGAGTCGCCACACGTTCAATTCGACCATTCGTTTCGTGCTGTTTTCCGGCGAGGAACAGGGAAGGTTCGGCAGCAGGGAATACGCAAGGGAGGCATACGAGAATGGGGACAACATCATCGGAGTCGTGGCCCTCGACGGCATCGGATACGCGGTCTCGTCCGAGGATGGAAGCAAGATAAGAAATCTTGTTGACAATGAATCCGACTGGATAGCGGACGCAAGCGACAGAGTGAACGAGATGTACGGCGAATACATAGGTCTGGATATCGTGCGCCTTCCGAACGAGCCGATAAGCGACCACCAGTCATTTCTGGATTACGGATACGACGCCAGTTACCTTCTGGAATACACCCTTGACCCGTATTACCACACATCCGATGACAGAATAGAGCACATGAACATGACATATCTCGCAAAGGTCAGCAGGCTGGCTCTCGGCACACTTGCCTACATGGCAAACTCGAATCATGCCGTTTCCGACGATGATTTGAAAATAAAAATCAAGGGAACGGTTCTCTCCTACCCTGCACAGCTTACTGTACGCATCGAGAACAGCAGATACGGGGAGGACACTGCAAACCTCTCTATAGACATAGGAATGAGAAACATGTTCACCGGGGAATATGTGAGGGGACCCTACAACACCACGTGCAGCTGGACATTCTCCGAGGAAGTGGGGGAATACTGGGAGTTCAAAGTTGCATCCCGCTCGTACAGCCCCTCGCTCTTGGTTGTAGATGTCCGCATCAAGGGATTCAACGATGATATAGGGCTGAACAAAGAGGTAAAAACATTCGGAATATCGTTCTCGGACTTCGTAATCCTCTTTCCCGTACTCTGATGCCTTACGGGGAAAAGTCGCTCCATTTGAATATCTGATTGCGGGCAGCGCCTGCCTCGTCCACCCGCCCTATGGGAGTATCGGACGGGGCGCTCCTGACCACATCGGCGTCCTCCTCCGCTATTCTGTTCATTATCTCCGCATATCTGTCAAGCGCCCCCATGCTCTCGCTCTCCGTGGGCTCTATCATCATCGCCTCTTCGACTATCATCGGGAAATATACGGTTGGAGGGTGGATGCCGTAATCCATGAGGCGTTTCGCCACATCTATTGCCCTTACTCCCTTTTCCTTCAAATTTTTTGCCGAGACCACGAACTCGTGCATCCTTCTGCCGTCGAACGGAAGGGTATAATTCCTGCCTGCAATCCTGGACATCAGATAATTGGAATTCAGCACGGCCCTCTCGGTTGCCTCCTTCAGCCCGTCCGAGCCTTTCAGCATGATATATGCATAAGCCCTGAGCAGGACGGGAAAGTTGCCGTAGAAATGGGAAACCTTCCCTATGGAGTGCTCCCTGCCATAATCGAGATGGTACGCACCGGATTCCTCCCTTACGACACGCGGAACGGGCAAAAATTTCTCGAGCGACGATTTCACCCCCACGGGGCCTGCGCCCGGCCCCCCGCCGCCGTGTGGCGTTGCAAAGGTCTTGTGGAGGTTGAGATGGACTATATCGAATCCCATGTCACCGGGACGCGCCTTTCCCATTATGGCATTCATGTTGGCACCGTCGTAGTAGAGGAGCGCGCCTGCCTTTTTGACCTCCCTCGAAATCTCCAGTATGTCCTTCTCGAATATGCCCAGGGTGTTCGGATTCGTGAGCATGAACGCAGCCGTGTTTTCCGACAGAACGGCACGCAGGGCATCCATATCGACCCTGCCGTCCCTTGACGGAATCTCGACAACTTCGAAGCCGGCCATTCTGGCGGATGCGGGATTCGTTCCGTGTGCGGAGTCGGGGACAATGACTTCCTTCCGTTCCTCGCCGTTGTATTCATGGTACGCCCTGACCAGGAGCATGCCCGTGAACTCGCCGTGGGCGCCTGCGAGCGGCTGGAGAGTGAATGCATCCATACCCGTGATGCTGCACAGCGTCTTCTCGAGTCTGTGCATTATTTCAAGAGAGCCCTGCACCGTCGACTCGTGCTGTAACGGATGCAGGTGTTTGACTTTGTGGCTTCCTGCAATCTCCTCGAGCAGTTTGGGATTGTATTTCATGGTGCACGAGCCGAGGGGATACATGCCCGTATCAACACCGTAATTCATCTGGCTGAGATGTATGAAGTGCTCGACAACGCTTCTTTCGCTGGGTGAAGGCAGGTTGAGTTCCTCCCTCTTTATCCTTTCGGGCAGCGGTATTTTCGTCTCCGCCGTTTTTCTGTCCTCCATCTCGTTGAGAAGCGGCTCATCGTAACTCGCCATCCTATACATGTTCACCCCCCAGTATCCCTGCCGTAGCCTCGACCATTCTGTCTATCATGTCCGTGGAATGCATCTCCGTAACCCCGTAGAGCAGCGCATTCTTCAATTCCGGGAACTGCTCCCCTATCGGCAATGCCCCGTGGATTCCCACCTCCATGAGTCCCTCGTTCAAACTTGCGGCATCCGAAGGGGGCACAGCCACGAACTCGTTGAAAAATTCCCAGCCGAACGGAATCTCGAATCCCACGGAAGACAGCCCATCGGCAGCATATCTCGCATTTCTCATGTTCTCAACCGCCAGCTTTCTCAATCCGTCCCTTCCCATCACCGCGACATATGAGACGAATGCAATAGCGCACAATGCCTCGTTAGAGCATATGTTGCTCGTTGCCCTGTCCCTGCGTATGTGCTGCTCCCTTGTCTGGAGTGTCATGCAGAACGCCCTCTTCCCGCCGCCGTCAGCCGTCGCGCCGATTATCCTGCCGGGCATCTGCCGGACGTGCTCCTTCCTGCAGGAAAAAATCCCCAGACGGGAACCGCCGAAATTCATGGGATTGCCCATCCATCCGTCCCCTATGACGATGTCCGCCCCGTATTCCGAAGGCGGTCTTGCTATCGAGAGGAGCAGCGGGTCCACACCCATGACAACGAGTCCGTCCATGTTGCCCTTCAACTCGTTTATCTCGTCGATGCGGCCATCTATCATGCCAAAAAAATTCGGATTTTCGATGTATATCCCCGCCGCATCTTTGACATCCGCGGAGGAGGGCAATTTGACCAAGCCGTCATCTCCATAAGGCATCTCCCTTATCTCTACTCCTGCGTTTCTTGCGTAGTTTTCAAGCACCGACTTCTTTTCGCGGGAAATGTTCGACGGTATGAGAAAAACATCCTTACCGCTCACCCTCTTCGCCATGCGTGCGGCTTCGCCAAGTGAAGTTGCAGCATCGTACATCGAGATATTGGCAACGTCCATGCCCGTAAGCTCGCACACAACGGACTGGTACTCGAACATGGACTGGAGCATTCCCTGGGAAAACTCCGGCTGGTAGGGTGTATATGACGTGTAGAACTCGCTTCTGGAAACAATGTGCCTCACGGCAGGCGGCACGTAATGGGGCTTTATACCGCCCCCGAGAAAGGAGGGCATATCATCGAAGGATATGTTTTTCCCCAGCACGCTGGCTATTTCCCTCTCGACCTCCATCTCGTCCTTTCCGGGGGGGATGCCAATTCCGTCTATCCTTATATCTCCGGGGATATCCCCGAACAATTCATCTATACTATTTATGCCGAGTTTTTCCATCAGCCCCTTCATGTTACTTCTTGAATTCCGTGTACCCGCACTTTCCGCAGCTGTAGCGGTCGGCATGCTCCGCCATAAATACCCCCTCTCCGCATTTGGGGCATGTCTTTCTCTTTCTTTCAAGTTTGTTATCCTTAACCTCGTACAATTCTCTTTTATCCACTTGTATCACCCCCTTCCTTCGAAGTTTCCCCATCTGCATTTGCTTCGCCCTCCGCCTCCGCGGGTTTCTCCCCATCTGCCTTCTCTTTTTCACCTTCTTCCTTCTTTTCCTCCCCGCCGCCCTTCTTCAGATTTCGCTCCATGATGTGCTTCGCCTCCACCTCCTTCGCCTTCTTTTCAGACTTGTAAATTCTGGCATACCCCTCGGCTTCGGGAACACCGAAAACCGGCCTCAGATATTCCAGAATAACGACCTTTCCCCCCGTCAAGTTGCCCAGGTTGTCCCTGACCTTCTTTCTGGACGGGGTCTTTCCCTCATGCTTCACCTTGAAGTAAACTTCCTCTCTTTCCAGAAGTTTGTTCTCCTTTCTAGTTACAATCTCTATTTCCATTTTATTCCTCCATTTTCTTCAAGAAACTCAAAACTTTATTTCGCTCGTAATCGCCCACCTTGACGAATACTATACCTTCCGACGGAAGTCCGTACAGCACGGAAGTGCCGTCGGGAGCAAGGCATATCGCGGGCAGCGCCGCCAAATCCTCCTCCCCGTCGACCTCTATCCTCACCCTTCCGCCGCTTTCGTAAGAATGCTTGATGGCATTCCACATCTCGTCGGTTATCTCCCCGGGCGGATTGGAGACATTGACCACATCACCCTCCACGCTCCTTATGACGGATTTGGCTTCATCATCGCTGTCCTCCCTCCCGGTTCTGTAGTCCACCACCGAGATATCCGGCTCTATGCCGTGTTTTATCAGGGTTGCAGTAACCACATCCCCCACGGCAACAACCATCCCGTCCATGTCCATTTTGGAAATGTCGTCTTCGGATATCAGTTCCCCCAGGGGCTCGCGCATCTCGTCTCTCCTGTCTTCCGGAAGTATGTACATCATCTGACCTTCAATGCATATTTCCCCGGCATTTTTATGCCCATCTTCTGTGCAATCCTTGACCTCTGCGGGTCTATGATTATGACGTAACCCTGCCAGTGCTCCGAAGTCGGCGAATTGCAGAACGGGCAGGTATTGTTGTCTGTAAGCATATGACATCTCTTGCATGCTCTCATTTTCCCTCCTTTTTCTTTTCCTTCCACTCCTCCTTCCCCATGCCCGGCTGCCGCATGGTGAGTCCTATCTTGCTCTCACGGGGGTTCATCTCGTTCAGGGATATGGTAACTATCCTTGCCCTTACCTTGTCCCCCACCTTCAGCGTCTTCTTCGTCTGCTTGCCCTCCATTCTCTTGTTCTCAACGTCTATCACTATATGGTCGTCCATTATCTGGCTCTTGTGTATGAGGGCATCCAGCGGGCCGATATGGCAGAATGCACCGAACTCGACGATATCGCATATTATTCCATCGATTATCTCCTGAAGCTCCGGTTTGAACGTCAGAGCGTCGAATTTCACGTCCTGATATATCGCCCCGTCGCCGTGTATTATCTTTCCCTCTCCCGAACGCTGGACGTTCTTTGCAATGAGAATCAGCCCGTTGTTCTTGTCCATCGTGCTCTCGAAGGTTTCCTGGACTATCTTCTCGCTGACCTCCTCCAGATTCTTACCTATGTGCTCGGGCGGAATACGTATCGTATTCTCCATTTTTACCATATAGTACATGAAATCTCCTATCTGAAATATACAATGCCATATAAATATAGTGGTGAAAAACAGGGAGGAGAAAATGCCTCCGTCCGCGAACCGCGGTCTTCTCCTCCCCAAATACTGCAGGCAAGGAGAAAAGGAGGAAAAAATCAATCCGTCCATGCCTCCAGCATTTCATGCCCTTTTGATTGTTGGGGGTGATATAATAATATTATAGGTACTATATAAATTGTTCTGTGGGAACAAAATTGTCCTGCCATGACAACTGCAAATGTATATAAGCCGGGTGCGGATATATTGACGAGAACATGGGCTGCTACATATGCGGAGCAAAAAGCGTTACGAAATGCAACCATTGCTATCAGGAGATATGCGGGGAGCATGCACACTTCATCGAGGGCATAGATGCGTATCTCTGCGACAACTGCTATGTTGCATACAGCAACGGCTCGCTGGATGTCATTGCTGAGTAAATTTTATATAGAAGAATTATTATACCGTTCTTGGTGATACAAAATGTTATCTGGAAAACAACCGATATTGATATTGAAAGAAGGCACTGAGAGGGAACGCGGCAGGGATGCCCAGCACAACAACATAAGGGCTGCAATGGCGATAGCAGATGCAGTACGCTCGACTCTCGGACCAAAGGGAATGGACAAGATGCTCGTGGACAGCATGGGAGATGTAGTTATTACAAATGATGGTGTCACGATTCTTAAAGAGATAGACGTGGAGCACCCTGCGGCAAAAATGATTGTGGAAGTTGCAAAGACGCAGGATGAGGAATGCGGGGACGGAACAACCTCTGCAGTCATACTTGCAGGGGAACTGCTCAAGAAAGCCCTCGACCTGGTAGAACAGGATGTGCATCCCACGGTAATTGCTGACGGCTATCGCCTGGCAAGCAAGAAGGCATGCGATATACTGGAGAGCATTGCTGAGGATGTGAAACCCGACGACGAGAAAATCCTCAAGGAGATTGCAGGGACATCGCTGACCGGGAAGGCTGCGGCTGCGAACAAGGATCTTCTATCCGACATTTCGTACAAAGCGGTGAAGGCTGTTTCCGACGAGGAGAACGGAAAAGTAACAGTTGACCTGGACAATATAAAAATCGAGAAGAAGCACGGCGGCTCCGTGGAGGATACGGAACTCATAGAGGGAATAGTGCTCGACAAGGAGAGGGTTCATCCGAGCATGCCGAAGAGCGTGAAGAAAGCAAAGATTCTGCTGCTCAACACCGCACTCGAAGTCAAGAAGACCGAGGTGGACGCACAGATAAGAATATCGGACCCGACCCAGCTGCAGAAATTCCTTGACGAGGAGGAAGCGATGCTTCGCAAGATGGTCGAAAAGATAAAGGCATCTGGTGCGAATGTCGTGCTCTGCCAGAAGGGAATAGATGACCTTGCCCAGCACTATCTCGCCAAGGCGGAGATATTTGCCGTCAGAAGGGTGAAGAAATCGGACATGGAGAAACTGGCAAGGGCAACGGGCGCATCGGTAATATCCGAACTCGACGAAATCGAGGCAAGCGACCTTGGTTATGCGGGAAAGGTCGAGGAGAGGAAGATAGGCGACGATGAGATGGTATTCGTGACCGAGTGCAAGAAAGCAAAGGCGGTGACGATTCTCATAAGGGGCGGCACCGAGCACGTCGTGGACGAGATAGAGAGGGGAATGCACGATGCGCTTTCGGTTGTTGCAGCAACACTCGAGGACGGAAAGATGACCGCGGGCGGCGGCTCGGCGGCTACGGAAATTTCGCTTGCCCTGAGGGACTACGCAAGCAGCGTCGGCGGCAGGGAACAGATGGCTGTCGAGGCATTTGCAGATGCAATAGAGGTGATTCCGAAATCTCTCGCAACGAATGCCGGACTCGACGCCATAGACATGCTCATAGAACTGAAGAAGGCGCACAAGGAAGGCAAGAAATACCATGGCGTCGACATATTCAAGGGCAAACCAGGGGACATGAAGAAGATGAACGTCATGGAGCCGATGAGGGTCGGAATGCAGGCAATACGCTCCGCAACCGAGACGGCAGTTATGATACTGCGCATCGACGACGTGATAGCATCCAAGGGAAGCAGCGGTGGTGGCGGTGGTGGCGGAATGCCCGGCGGTATGGGTGGTATGGGCGGCATGCCCGAGATGTAGGCACATACAGCCCAACATCTCCAACACCCGATACCCCCTTACCCCCTCCCTTTATCCCTTTTCTATTTTTCCACCTCTATTTTTTTATACCCCTACCCACTTTATTTCCCATGATTCCCGTCAAGGACTTCAATGTAAGCGGAAATATGAGCGCGGATGCGATTGTCCGCCAGATGTACGATTCGGGCGGCTTCACCGCGAAAAAGGTGGGCGAGGGGCTCGACATACTCGAGAACATGGTGAAGGATGGCTACAAGATAAGCCTCTCATTTCCGGCGTGCATCGTGGCAACCGGAACGAGGGGCGTCATAAAGGAGATGGTGAAGCGGGGCATGGTTGACGTCATAATCACCACGTGCGGAACGCTTGACCATGACATGGCAAGGCACTGGAAGGACTACTACCACGGCTCATTTCTCATGGATGACATAGAACTGCACAAGGATGGCATAAACCGCCTGGGAAACGTGCTCGTACCGAACGAAAGCTACGGCACGATAATCGAGGAAAAAATGCAGGAGATGCTCGGTGAGATGGCGAAGGAAAAAGTTGAGTGGGGAACAAGGGAGATATGCGAGGAGATGGGAAAACGTCTCGGAGAGGACTCGATACTTTACTGGGCATGGAAAAACCGCATTCCCGTCTACATCCCGGGCATCACGGACGGCGCCGTGGGCTCGCAGATATGGATGTTCTCACAGATGAACAAATTCAAGGTAGACCTGCTGAAGGATGAGAAGGAGCTGGCGGATATATTCTTCAGCGACGAGGAGAAGATGGGTGCATTCATAATCGGCGGGGGCATATCGAAACACCATCTCATATGGTGGAATCAGTTCCGCGGCGGGCTGGACAGTGCCGTCTATATCACCTCGTCTCCGGAATGGGACGGCTCGCTATCAGGGGCCAGAATCAGGGAAGGAATATCCTGGGGAAAGCTCAAGGAGAAGGCACGTTATGTTACAATAGAGGGCGATGCCACCGTTCTGCTCCCGCTGATGGTTGCCTCACTGCTCGAAAGAATCGATGGTTGAACATTCGATAAATGTACCATACCCTTTATAAAACAAAAAGCAATAATAGATTCCAGATGAAAGGGATGAAGATTCTTGTTCCGATTGCCGCACTGCTCGTTGTTTTCGGGAGCGGCATGGCGCTCGGCGACGGCGGGAGCGGCGGTGATAACGAGAGTTACTTCGGCGTTGGAAATTTCTCCCAGTACGGGTCGGACGGCATTGCGGGCAAATACGCCCTTTCCGGACTGGATGGATGCACAATATCCGTCTATTCCGAAGATACCCACCTGCTGGACATAACATACAGGGCGGACCACATAGAGCTTTACTTCCAGATTATGGACGATGCGGTACTGAAAAAACTGCTTGACAAGGAGGAATGGCTGAAGGACTACGTGAACGAGATTTCATACAAGAGGATGACCTTCGAGAGACCGGAGATATCCTTCACGTACGGGAACTGCAGCATAGAGATGCACGACACCTCCATAAGCTTCCTGAAGATTCATACAACGGGAAAAATAGTATTCTCCAATATGAGCTGCTACAACACGACAAACGAGGGAAATATAATCGAACTTTCCAAAGACAACTTCTCCGGTGCAATAATAAGCAGCCACGAATTGAGCGAAAATAGCGACGGAATAGTTGCGGAAAACGATGTGATGTTCAGGGGCATGGATACCAGACCCCTCTCCGACAGGACAGATGAAATAAAGACGGTGGAAGGAGCCATAAAAACTGGCACTCTCGGAGGAGAGATAACAATTGTCAGAAAGGACGGGAAATACGTGACCGATTCCATATCCTACTATGCCAACGTAACGATAAAAAACGGAACGCTGTCACCGGAGAAAGCCGAGTTCACGGTCAGCGGTGATGACCATACAACCGGAAAAACGGTGAAGATAAATGTCGGGAAGGATGCAATGTCGTCGAAAAACCTCAAGGTGACGTTCGACGGGGAGGAAATACCGATGGCAGACAGCCTTGCAGATGTTCTTGACCCGAATAACGACGGGCTGCAGCCCGAGTATGTGAAGGTGAATGTAACGTCCGGAAACGGCAACGAATTCTTCCTTCTGGTAAGCATCCCGCACTTCAGCGAGCATACCATAACCTTGGAATCGCTTGCAAAGAATCCGGTATTTATGGGGATGGCGGCGGTATCTGCAACAGCCGTCGTGATTGCGGCGGCATGGGGAATGTTCAGAAAAAGGGAATCTAATCTCTAGCCTTCTCCGGATTGAGAGATGACCACGTTTCCACGAATCTGTCCACCGCATCATCCAGAAACGTATTTTTGTAACTTATGAGTAATTTCACCACCTCGTCGCTGTTCGTAACGGAGTATGCGGTCTCCCGCCCGAGAGACGTTGCCTCTATGATACCTGCCTCGACCATTTTCTTGAGGTGAAACGAAATGGTGGACGGGGATTTTTTAACTTCCCTGCATATGTCCTTGTGAATGGAATTCGGATTGTTTAAAAGGAAAAGCACTATGCTACGGGGCGTATTCTGCCTCAATATCGCAATGGTCTTTTTGTCCTGCGCCCCCACCTTGAAGGAAACAAAATATCTGGTATATCTGCCGTCCTTTCGGGATACTATCATCTCCCTCTTTTCCAGGTAATGCAGATGATAATCAAGGGTGCTGAGGGATATGTTCATCTTCCTTGCGATTTCCCTCTCGTGAAGACCCGGATTGCTCAATATGATATCGTATATGTTTCTTCTCGTTTCCAGAGCAAGCGAGTCCTCTTTCATCATTTGGCACCATCAAATTACCTATCTCTTGACCACCGTGAGGTAGAGGGATACAATTATTGCAAGGTCGAGGACGATGAGGGCAAGGCTCTGGCTGAAGATATCTGCAGCGAGGAGGATGCCCTTTACCGTGAATGCCAGAAATGCAACCATGAGAAAAATCATCTTCGAATCCCTTATCCTCAAATAAGATACCGCGGAAACCAGCAGAAGCAGGGAGGACAAACCCGCCATCACAATGGACGAAAACACAACTATTTCCTCTATACTAACACCCCTGCTCTGCTTATCTGAAGATGCTATAAAAAATTTTGTATTCGATGTTTGTCTTATACGGTTCGATGTTTGTAAGAGATTGTTTATAAATAATAAGGGAGTTTTTACTTTCACAGCATGGGGGATAGGAAGAGGATTTTCCCTCCTCGATTTTTGCCAATCACCGCCTCTTCATCCCCCTGCCTCCCACTTTTTACGTGCAAAGGCAAGATTTTTATACATATCCACACCCCCTTATAATCTTTTATAT
>CAZOAF010000014.1:0-13451 GCA_964577775.1 uncultured Thermoplasmatales archaeon
GCGATGACCCATAGAAGAGACCCGCCGATCTGGGTTCAAATCCCAGTGCTCCCATCAGATTAACACAGGAGAGATAGAATGAACGAGAAAATAAATGCAAAAGTGATTGTATCCATTCTTGCCATGCTGGCAGGAATAGTATACTACATCGCATGGAATTTGAAATACGGTGCATGGACGGATGTTGGGATATACTCTGTTACAATAATCCTGATATCGGTGGGAGCCGCGGGATACATGATATCCACGATTCCAAAAAAAGAGGATTGATATGAAGGTAGAGAGATTCATACCTGCAATTGCCATATTGCTTCTATTGGTTGGTATTTTTTCAACTGTATATGTTCAATCGCTTCAGGAGGGAGCTGAAGGAGAATACATCACAATAAATGGAGAAAGGCTATCTTTCGGCGAAATACAGAGATACAGCGGGAGGATCATAAAGACATCGGAGGATGAGTATTCTGGCATTTCGCTGGCAGAAATGATAAATAAATCCGGTGTAACCAATCCCGATATTCACAAATATAAAATAACAGGATCGGATGGCTATTCAAAAACCGTCGAATGGAAATATGTAAAAAACGGGGTGTTCCTCATGGAAGAAAAAGAGGTAATATTTTCTGATTTGCCGAAGCAGTTCTGGGTTAAAGATATTGTTGATATAAAGGTGATTTAAGATGAAAGAAATGAGATTGCTGGCAGGGATAGTTCTTTTCGGCTCTGTATGGGGGCTGATGGAATGTGTGATTGGAGACTACCTGCACAATGCGGGATTGTTTGCGGGAGCTATAATGACGGGCTTCATAGCCTTCGGATTGATGGCAATAAGCAGAAGAATATACGGGATAAGGGGGATGCAGCTGGGCATGGGACTGGTTGCCGGTCTCCTCAAATACATACATCCCGTGGGCGGCTGCATGCTATGTTCTGCAATAGCAATAGCATTTGAAGGCATGATTTTCGAGATGATATGGTACAGCCCGCGCATGGATATCAACAGCATGAAAAGAATCGATGTGAAATTGAGCATGGGCATTATATCCGGCTATGCGATATACGCTGTGGGCTATATCATCACGCAGATTCTAACACCCGTGGCGGCGTCTGCCCCTTTTTACCTATCCGACCTGCTGAACGTGATGCCAAAGATTCTTTCAACCTCGACAATTGCAGGGCTTGCAGGAGGATTGACAATCATGGCGGTTCTTTCGGTTCCTCATGACCTGGCGAGCAGGATAACCGGCGCTAAAAAAGAGATATACTATCCCGCGGTATCGCTGATTTCGGTTATATGCTGGATAGGCATAGTGATTCTTTCATGAGAAACTTCCTGCTTGTAGGGGACAGGAATTCCGGAAAGAGCACCCTTGTCCATGGGGCGGCAAAGAGGCTTAATTTTTCGTGCGGGGGAGTTATCTCCATTCCTGTTACAGTCGATGGAAAAAAGGTGGGAACGGATGCCCTCAATATCATGACGGGGAAGACGGCAACACTGGCAAGGGAGGGCAATTCGGACGGTATCAAAGTCGGGAGATATATGCTGAATGATGAAGGACTGAAACACGGAATCAATGCCATATCCGATGCGGCCGGAAAATGCAAACTCGTTGTCATAGATGAATTCGGGCCGCTGGAAATGGGTGGGGGAGGGATGGCAGAAGCTACGGATTACGCCCTTGGGAAAAACAATGTTCTCATCGTAATCAGGAGAAAACTGAAGGACGAATTTCTCGAAAAATACAGGAATTATCAATTCGAAATCCTGGATGCACGGGATGTGGACGTGGACAGGCTGGCGGAAATTATTGAAAACGGGTTAAATCGCAAATTATAACATTGGGAAATGCATTTACTTTTCAATGCAGGAGAGGATAGGGACGATATACGGCGATACCACCTCCACCGCCTTCACGTTTGCGTCCGGCAGGCAGATAAAGAGACTTGATTACGTTTACGTCGTTCACGAGGGGAGGAATATTCTTGCCCAGGTGAGGGAGGTGAAGAGAATATCAAAACTATCATTCGAAAAGGTTTTTAGCGAAGATATAAAGGAAGAGGAAGAGAAAATCTCCGCATCTGCAGACGTTATAGGATACAAGGGAGAAAAGGGGCTCTACACCCCGAGAACACCTTTCAAGCAGGGAGATGCGGTTTATATGGCGGACGAGGGGATTGTGAGGGAGGTCCTGGGGCTGGGAAGGAGCGGCGCATATATGGGTTTGCTGAAAGATATGAACATAAAGGTTTATCTGGATATAAACACGCTCCTCCAGAAGCATGTTTCCATACTCGCGAAGAGCGGAAGCGGAAAAAGCTATGCGATGGGTGTAATAATAGAGGAGTTGATAGAGAACGACGTTCCGGTGGTTATAATAGACCCCCACGGCGAATACCCGTCTCTCATACACCCGAATCTGGATAAAAACGAACTTGAGACGATGAAAAGATTCGATGTGAAACCCAAGGGATACGGAAAAAACGTGGTTCAATATTCTCCCGGAAAGGAATTAAATCCCGATTCCATACCGCTCCGTCTGGACGAGATAAATCTGGAGATGAATGACCTGCTCGATGTCATACCGTCAAAAATAACGGGTGTCCAGAAGGGGATTCTGTACCAGGCCATAAAGGAAGTCAAGGAAAGGAAGAGAGTATATCTGCTGGAAGACATCATAGACGAATTGAAGAGGGCAAAAAGCAGCGCAAAGTGGAATCTCATACCGCAGCTGGAGGAATTGAATGATATGGGACTTTTCTCGGCAGATGCGACCCCGATAGATGCCCTTGTTCATAAGGGAAAATGCTCGATAATAAACCTGGGAGGAATACCGCCCAACATACAGGATGTCGTTGTCTCCCATACACTGACAAAACTGTTCGAGGAGCGAAAGAAGAACGGCATTCCTCCTTTCATGGTTGTCATAGAGGAATCCCACAGATACTGCCCTGAAAGGGGGCAGGGCGGGGCAATATCTTCGGAGATAATAAGAACCATAGCATCAGAGGGCAGGAAATTCGGCATGGGACTGGCAATAGTGAGCCAGCGCCCCGCCCGCGTCGAGAAGAACGTCGTTTCTCAGTGCAACACGCAGATAATACTCAAGACAACCAACCCCAATGACGTGAAAGCGATAGTGGCATCCGTGGAGGGGCTGACGCCCGGAGCCGCCGACGAGATACAGCGCCTGCCCATAGGGATGGCGATTGTGAGCGGTCTTCCGATAAACGCCCCCCTGTTCGTGGAGATACGTGTGAGGCGCTCGAGCCACGGCGGAAAGGCTGCAAGGGTTATAGATGAAGATGGGGGTTCTTCCCGAAAATTCTCGTTCAGGTTCGGAAGGTGAGAAATTATTTAAGAAGCGGTTCAATATAGCAGTATGAAGATTCTTGTCCATATCTGCTGCGCCCCGTGTTTTGCATATCCGCATGAGCGCATGGTGGAGGAAGGACATGATATCACGGGTTTCTGGTACAATCCCAACGTTCATCCTTACATGGAATACAAGGCAAGGGAAGAGTCGCTTAGAAAATATGCGGAAATGGAGAACGTGGACATAATTTACGGAGAATACGATTTCGTTGACTATCTGAAAATGCAGATGCAGAACACCGAAAGACCGGAAAGGTGCAGGAGATGCTATGCCTACCGGCTGGAAAGGGCTGCCATGCACGCCAGAGAGAACGGTTTCGATGCGTTCACCACCACACTGCTTGTCTCCCATCACCAGTACCACGAGGCGATAAAGGAGGTGGGCATGGAAATGGAAAAAAAGTATGACATACCCTTCTACTACGAGGACTTCCGGGAGGGGCTTCACAGGGGAAATGCGATTGCAAAGGCTTACGGGCTTTATCGGCAAAAGTACTGCGGCTGTCTGATAAGCGAGTGGGAACGCTTTGGCGGAAAGAGTGAACGTAAGGTTTAATATTCCAGATGCATTTTCGGAACATGAATCCTTTCGTAAATCCCCTCTTTGCGGCGCGGATTTTGAAGCACTACCTCACCGACATTGACAGGGCATGGAAGAATGATGCAGATGAAATCAGGAGATACCAGGACAAAGCGCTGAGGGAAGTGTTGAAGTATGCCTATCAGGTTCCCCTTTATCACCGAAAATACAGGAAGGCGGGAATAAGCATAGATGACATCCACGGAATCAAAGATTTGAACAAACTTCCACTGATAACAAAGGAGGATTTGATACACGGATTTCCGGATGACATAATTCCCCCGAACTATGACAAGGGCAATGCATACGTTGTGGGCACATCCGGCTCGTCAGGCAGACCCATGTCCATGTACAAGGATATGGAATACATCATGATAGAGGCACTTGCCGGCGTCCGCCTTCTGAAAGCATACGGAATGAACTGGAGGAAGACAAAAATAACGAACATCGGCGACTTCTCGGTTCCGACCACGACGGACGAGGAATGCCTCAGGAAGGGTCTGATGGGCAACCTCTCTCCGTTCTTTTCACTCAAAAATTACCAGAATCTTTACACGGGGAAGGAGGCAAAGGTTCTGCTGAACGAGATGGACAAATTTGAACCGGAACTGCTTATCGCATACACGAGCGTTCTCATGGGGCTTGCATCCCTCAAAATGAACGGGATGGGGGAACATGTCAATCCGAGATACGTGGTCTCGAGCGGGGAAGTGCTGGACACCTACTCCAGAAAGTACATCGAGGAGGCATTCGGTGTCCCTGTATTGAATCTCTATGCAACGACGGAGGGGGGGTCAATATCATTCGAATGCCCCGGCAGAAATTTCCACATAAACAGCGATTTCACCCATGTTGAGATCCTTGACAGGGAGGGGGAGGCGGTGGAGGAGGGCGAATTCGGCAGCGTCGTTATAACGCGCCTCTACAGGGGCGGAACCCCCATAATAAGATACACCGGACTGAACGACATAGCATCTCTCGAAAGCGGTCAATGCGACTGCGGAATGAATACCCCCCTGATGAAGAGTCTTGAGGGCAGGAAAAAGGATGCCATAATACTCCCTGGAGGAAGGATATTCCCACCTGCCACCATCCCCATGCCGCTTGCGGAGGCTGCGGGCAAGTTCAACACACTCCAGATAAAGCGCTTTCAACTTGTACAGAATGACATTGACAACATAGAAATAAGGGTCGAGATAGACGAAACGCAGCGCGACAAAGGTGTCAGGGTTGACAGACTGCTCGATGAGATAAAGAGGAATTATCAGAATCTTGCAGGAAGCGGTATTTCGATAGAGGTCAAGGAGGTCAAGGAGGTGGAAAGGGCGAGGGACTCAACGATTCCGCTCATAATATCGAAACTTGACAGAAAAAAGGTCGAGGAAATACTACTTTGATTTGCCCGCGAAATTCTCCCTCCTTCCGAAAACCACCACCGGACATATGTTAAGGCACTCGCCGCAGTGAATGCATTTTTCCCCGTCAATCCATGCCCTTTCATCCCTTATATGTATGGCGCCATACCTGCACTGACCGGTGCAGACCCCGCATCCCATGCAGTTCAATGCCCTCTCGACAACGCTTTCAACCTTCTCCTTCTTTTTGCCATCATCCGAAACGACCGCCACCTTCCCCCCGGAAAACGAAACGGAAACATTGCCGACTTCGTACCCGCCCTCAGATGCTGCCACATCCCCGATGGCGTTCAGAGCGTTCCCTATTCTCTCGATTTCTTCCCTGCCTATTCTTTCGTCCCGCTCCACTTCTTTTCTCTCCGTCCCGGCGGCCCATTTCGGAGGCTTGACCCACCGCCACATACCGTTGTCTATCCATTCCCTGCCCATGCCGTGATTTTCGGCATATTCCTCCAGTTTTTCCATGAGCCTGTTCCAGTCCCTGTGCTTCTTGAATTCGAACTCCGCCATGTCGCTTGCAGGGCACAGCCAGCACCCTATGCGGGAAAAACCCTGCTCGTACAGTTCGTTCCACTTTATCCCGTATTCTCTGTACTTGCGGAAAAGGTAAAGCCATACATGGAGGGCCGTCCAGTTCTGGATGGGGGATGCCCCGACCTGCCCCGCCACCCACGGATTTCTCCATATGTTGCCTTTCCTTGACCTCTGCTCAGATTCGTACCTCCTCTGGCCTATGAAGGACAGCACGCCGCCGGGGAAATGTTTCTCTATGAGTCTTGATGTCGGACCCAGCTTGCATGTTTTGCAGCACCACCGGAAGTCCCTTGCGGAGGGACCGAAGAAATCGATTGCCTTCCAGAATATGTCTCCCGCGTTTTCCTCCATGAATTCCAGACCGAGTTGTCCGGCAACATTGCGGACATGGGCTACTGTCTCGTCGAATTCCAGTCCGGTATTTATGAAAAATATGGGAGGGCGGTATCCGGCATCCATCACGAGAAATAGGGTTGCAAGGCTGTCCTTTCCTCCGCTGAAAGACACCGCCATGGGCATGTTATTCTCCCTTGCCACCTTCCGTATGAATCCCTTTGCCTCACCGACTTTTCCCGAAATTATATCCTCGTTTGCCTTCAGAACATCGTCCCACGTTTTATCATCTATTTCTGTTTCATCCTCGATTCCCTTCCATCTCACCTTCACCGCCATGCCGTGATTGCTTTTCACCATCTCCTCGCTGTCCATGTATGCCTTCCCAACGGCTATGACATCCCTGTCCGGGGAGTAAATCACCACTTCATCGCCTTTACGTATCTCTCTGCTCGCATCTATCACGCCGGGCGATAGAAGGCTTGAACCGTTCAGTATGGGTTTCACCGCACCCTCGTCCGCAACCACGAATCCCCTTGTGGGTTTTATCAAATTGGCAAACCACACCCTTGGTATGAATCGGAATTTTCTGTCCTCCAGGTCATACCGGATGGCTCCCGCAACCCTGCCGTTGAATATCACCTCGTCCATTTTGTCCACGGCCGGCACATCATTCAGCAGAACCACCTCCGGGAGAATGGCATTTCCGAACTGCTCCCGTATGACCTTTCTGCACAAATCAATGTCAAAAGGAAATGCAGGCCGGACGTCACCGGGAGGCGTGAGTTTTACTTCCGATGTTTCGCTCCCGCATATACCGCATGTCCTTCCCAGAACTGGAAGATTGCATTCGTTGCACCATCTCAACTCTATTCTCCCCAGATAAATCACAGATGCACATGCAATTTTCATTTAAAGATTTGTTCATGATTCAACAGCCATGTGCTCCTTCAGGTAATTCAGAAATCTGTGGAACAGCTCCTCGTCTATTTTTCCATCGAATTTGACATATATGGAATGCTCCTTCTTCGGATGAACCCTGCTTATCAATATATTCGCAATGCATTTCGGATCTGATTTCATTGCCCTGATTTCTATATTTGCCCCGCCCTTTGTTCTGTGCACTTTCTCCACCAGCATCTCTATGCTCTTACGTATATCATTTTTCTTCTCGGGATGGTTGTACAGAACTTCCCCGTCCATCATTATCGTCATCATGTTGGAAAATTTTGCCTTCGAAAGCGCCCTTGCCGCCATCTCGGCTGCCGGTATTATCTCGAAATTTTCCTCTATTTCCTCGTATCCCGTAATCTCTTTGATTTTCTCAACGAGAAAGTTCGACGGGACAATCTTTTTTCGTTCCACATCCATGTCGAAGGATATCTCCACATCTTCCAGGTATTTTTTACCCTTCCTGGCATGAAACTTTTTTATCTTGTGCGGGGGGTTGGATGCATCGATCCAGTCCATGACATCCGAAGGTGAGTAAACCCACGGTGGTTCGACAAAACCCCTGCGACTTCCCATGGTTTCAAATGCTTCGGTATTTTATTAACTTTTCACTCTCCTGCCATGAATTTTCTGCCCTTCAATTTTATCGTTCTCACTATCCTCTTGTCGTAATCTGCCTCCACGGGTGTTACCCTGGCGGTGACGTCAACATATTCCTCTATGGGACTTCCCGCGAGTTTCTTGCCGAGCGTTTCCTCAACCTGGAAAATACCGGACGAGTTGGACATTTCCACGATTATTTCTATCGGTTTTTCCCTGCCCTTTGCCAGCATTACGCTGTCTATCGAAAGTGCGGAAACAACATGGATGCTGGTGCTCCCCAGGTCGAATGCCAGCCTCCCCCTCCCCTTGGTCATATCGGTGGCATCTCCTATCCCGACCAGTGCCGCCTCCATTATCAAATCAGGCACGTCCGCATCGTGGGCATAGATGGCATTGAGAATGAATCCCCTCACCTCCGTCATGTTCTCCACGTCATCGTATATCTGCGGCAACAACCGCTGAAGTACCGGAATGGCAAGGTAACTGCTGTGGAGCGGGTGATTCTTCCTGTAAACCTGATTGCCTATATCGTGCAGGAGGGCGGCAGACACAAGAATCAGCGCCTCATCGTCTTCGTCCCCCCCGCCGTATTCGATGAAATCGGGTTTTATCTCGCTCTCCAGAAGCAACTGGTACATCTTCAGTGCATTTGCGGTCACAATCTTCGCATGAACCTCCCCGTGGTCATTGTACTTCAATTTTTTAACGGCAATGAAATTTGCAATATCCCAGTCAGCCCTGACTTCCTCGTCTTTGACTATCAACTCGAACATTCTTCTCGCTTTCGGATAATTTGCCGTGGCACCCAGTATGGCATCTACCGCTTCCTTCTCCAGTTCCGCATATCCCGAAGGCACCTCCACTTCTATTCCCATATTCTTCAAATCGCTGCTGGTAAAATTCGTCTCATTCGCCATTTCTGGTAATCTGCAGACAATATAAATATTATGGCTGCAAAAACATTATATAAAGGATATTCTTGTCTCATTACGTGAAAAAAGAAGAAAATATTGCCCCGATAGACAAATGGATAAAGAAGCAGAAAATAGGGACAACCGACAATGTGGAGATACCGGAACTGCTGATGGACCAGGTGATAGGACAGGACCACGCCGTGAGGGTTGTAAGACAGGCGGCACGACAGAAAAGACACGTGATGCTCATAGGAGACCCCGGAACCGGAAAGTCAATGATAGCGAGGGCGATGACGGAATTTTTGCCAAAGGAGGAACTTCAGGACATACTGATTTACCCCAACAATGATGACCCCAACATGCCCCTCGTCCGTGTCGTTCCCGCCAGCAAGGGAAAGGAAATAGTGGAATCCATGAAGTCGGAGGCGAGGAAGAGGGAGCAGCAGCAATCTCAGATGATGGCCACGATACTCGCCCTCATAGTGGGCGGCGCACTCATAGGTGCAATAATGATGGGAGATCTGACAATCGCATTATTCGGTATCATCGCGGCAGCCATGATATATCTGATAGGGATGCGTGGGGGCATGATACAGAAAAGGGAGGAGAAGGATATACCGAAATTGCTTGTATCGCATGATAAAGACGATTCGCCGCCGTTCGTGGATGCGACTGCGGCCCACTCAGGAGCCCTGCTGGGCGATGTCCGCCATGACCCGTTTCAGGCGGGAGGTCTGGAAACGCCTGCCCATCTGAGGGTTGAAGCGGGGGCTATTCACAAAGCCCACAAAGGGGTGCTGTACATAGATGAGATAAATACATTGAGCTTGCCGTCACAGCAGCATTTGCTGACAGCAATACAGGAAAAGGAATTCCAGATAACCGGCCAGTCGGAGAGAAGTTCCGGGGCAATGGTAAAGACGGAAAATGTTCCCTGCGATTTTATTCTTGTATGCGCGGGAAATCTGGATGCTGTGGAGGGGATGCATCCCGCACTGAGAAGCAGGATAAGGGGATACGGCTATGAAATATACATGAACAACAACATGGATGACAACGAGGAAAACAGGAAAAAACTCATACGATTCGTGGCGCAGGAGGTATCCAAGGACAAGAAAATCCCCCACTTTGACAAGGGGGCAATAGAGGAAATTGTTAGGGAGGCACAGCGGAGGGCAGGGCAGAAGGGAAAGCTGTCATTGCGGTTGAGGGAACTGGGAGGTCTTGTTCGCGTTGCCGGAGATCTTGCGGTGAGCGAGGGAAAGGACCTTGTCACTTCGGAATATGTGATAAGGGCGAAGGATATAGCCCGCTCCCTTGAGCAACAGGTTGCAGACCGATATTTGAAAATGAGAAAGGCATACCAATCGTTCAAAACAGAAGGAGTTGAGATAGGCACGATTAACGGGCTTGCCGTCATGTCGGCAGACCCGTCCATGAGCGAATTCTCCGGACTGATACTTCCGATAGTGGCAGAGGTCACACCGGCAGGGTCGAAATCCGAGGGAAAGATAATAGCAACCGGAAGGCTGGGAGAGATAGCAAAGGAAGCGGTACAGAACGTATCTGCCATACTGAAGAAGTACATGGGCAAGGACATATCGAAAAGGGATATACATATCCAGTTTGTCGGTACATACGAGGGAGTTGAGGGAGATTCTGCCTCGATTGCGGTTGCAACAGCCGTCATATCCGCCATGGAAAATGTCCCGATTCTCCAGGAGGTTGCAATGACGGGCTCGCTGAGCGTCCACGGCGCCGTGCTCCCGATTGGAGGTGTTACGGCAAAAATAGAGGCGGCGGCAAAGGCGGGCCTCAGGAAGGTTCTGATACCGAAGGCAAACATGCAGGATGTTCTCATAGAGGACAAGTACAAGAGCAAGATAGAGATAATACCCGTGGAAACACTGAAGGATGTTCTGGAAAACGCACTTGCAGGGAAGGGCAAAGCAAGACTGGTGAAAAGACTGGAGACCCTTCAGCCGTCGGTTATAAGCAAGGTTGACCTGGAGTCGGAAAAGGCTGTTGCCAAGATGCCCGTAAGAAAGGGGAAATCAAAGAAATCACCCGCAGGAGAGATCAAATCTAAGTAACCCATCCGGGTCCCACCTGGGCGTATATGTCCGTTGTTCTCATGTAGAAATTGACATCGTAAGAACTTCCGCTGCCCTGCGGCCCGTCCAGCGTCATAGATACATACCCGTTTCCACTGCTCACATTCGTCGTATTGTTTATGCCTGAACTTCTGATCATATTGTCCAAATATCTATACCATGCAGAAGGATAACTTGTGGTAATATTGATTGTAACACTCTTTGCCATTGCCATGTAGTCGCTGTATCCGGAATAATTCGTTCTGACGGAGTACGTCCCGTAGCCGCTTGCACTTGTTTTACCCGCAATACCGTTTATGTTTACAACTGAGAGATTTACGGCATGTGTGGATGTGTAATTCCCGAAACTTACGAAAGGAGGAGATATTATTGCCTCTCCATCATACTGCCCTATTATGACAGCCCCCCCTTCGTACACGTATGTCTGGTCCACAAAATATGAATTATCTGAAGTGTATCTTATCGTACCGAGATTTGAAGAAAGAGATATCGTTGCACTGCTGTACACGTAGCATTTGATTCTGAAATCCCCGTTGGAAGTACCATTAAGCGTCATGTTGTAAGGCGAATTCATGTAGGGGAGTACATCTGTATAGAATTTATAATCCGGATTGAGAAGATTTATGATATACTCATGCTGCGGAAGTGAAACGGCAATTGTCTGGTTGAATAAAACCTGTGTGCCGTTAATCGTCTCCAGCAATATCCGATAACCCGAACCTTCCAAAGATACCGAAACTTCGATATTTTTATTCCCGTTTAAGGAAACATTGAATGTGTCCCCGTCGGCAAGCGTATTTATGATGAGGTCCAGCCGGGACATGCCTTCGGCATAATTCACATCACGGGGATATGGCGACTGAATCAACTGCTGGTACAGATTTCTCTCCATGCCGGACTGTGCCGTAACCGAGATGCTGAAGTTACTGCTTGTTGGCGGGAGAACGTTGAGCGAACCGAACGCCCTCGAAGATACGAAATAGGGCAATTCCTTGCTGCCGAGTGTAACGGAGCTTGCTATGGGAACATCTATATGAGACATGGCCTGGAGGTCTATGGAAAACTTGAGATTGGAAAACTGGTCTGCCACGGTGTCCATATGGTTTGCCTCCTTGTCCTTCATCCAATTTGGAACGTAGTATACCTGTATAAGAACCATCACTGCCACGAGAAGGGAAACCATCAGTATTGCGACAACCACACCGACCTGTGCATTGTTCTTTCCATTCATCATAGGTACAACCACCTCTCCTTAAATAAATTTACGATAAATTTCACTTTCTCATCTTTTTGAATGCCATATACAGTATGGCTGCCGCAACAGCTGCAATAGCCACACCTGCAACCCATATAGGGAAACCGCCCGATTCACCGGCATTTACGCTGAATTCCATTGATTTCATGGCTTCCTTATCTCCATATTCAACAACGACTTTGAACACATGGTAGCCGCCAGATGTGTTTATGCCGAATGCCACCGTGGCAGACCCCCCTGCATCTATTCTGCCCAGTTGAGAGGAGTTCAATACATTCCCGTCCAGGACATACCTGATGGTCGCATTGCCGGAAGCCCCGTCTCCGCTATTCAAAACGGTTATTGAAAATGTTATTTTATCATTCTCCCGGGGGGCAGATGGCGAGATGGAAATCGTTTCCACTGTCAGTTCCGGGCTTCCCACCGGTGGCTTGTATATGAGGGTCACCTTCTTTTCTGTCTCGTCCTCCAACCCGTCATTATCCTCAACAGTGAGCTTCACGGTGTAATTTCCATAGGATGCATAGGTGTACTTCGGATTGATTTCGTAGCTGTGGCCGCCGTCTCCGAAGTCCCACGTCCTGTTAACCACATACCCGTCCGAATCGCCACTCTCGTCTTTGAATGAAACCGTGAGATTGTCAATTGAAAAAGAAAACCCGGCGGTGGGCGGAGCCGGTGGCGGCGGAGGGGGGATATATGTTTGTATATTCACAGACTTTGAATCCGACCATTCACTTCTGGCCCCGTACTCATCCTCTGCCACTGCCCTTATGCCGTAGGTGCCCTCACTGCTCCATGAATGTGAAAGACCGCCCGATTTGCCCGCGTCGTAATACCCTGTCCAGCCATCCACAATACCATCATTATTCCAGTCAAACCCGTATCTTATTCCGTTTCCGTCCTGGTCGTTCGAGGAGGCATAGAAGGTGAGGGATGAGCCGGTGTAACCAGATGAGGGACCACTAATCACGGGTTTTGAAGGCGGGGAGTTGGATTTTGTCATGAAATGCCATACCGGACCGGTGGTTTTTGCCCCGTGAGAATCCCAAGCAACAATCTTCCAGTAGTATGTTGTCTGGGGGGAAAGTAACGGGGAATACGAAGTTTCCGTCTGATTGCTTCTCATTTTTGGCGGGCTGGAAGATATACCGAAGTACACATCGTATTTCAGACCATCTCCGTCGGTATCTGAACACTGCCATGATAAAACGGCATCTGCATTCACGTCCACCTCCCCGTCAGTGGGGGATGGATTGGAGGGTTCGTCAGGCGGGCTGTTTGCATAAACGATTATTTTTTTCGAGGTGCTGTTCGTTGCCCCGTCATTGTCCGTGACGGTGAGCTTCACGGTGTAAGTTCCATTTGCCTTGTACACA
>CAZOAF010000015.1:0-13290 GCA_964577775.1 uncultured Thermoplasmatales archaeon
GGGGCTTTCAGGAATCCCATAATGTAGGGGGTTCAAACCCCGCCCCCGACATTCTTTTTCCTTTTCCATATTGTTACTGTCGCAGGAATTAAAGTATATTTTTTAAAAAGATGGGAAAAAGGGGGTATTCCTTTATTTTTTCCTTAGTGCAACAACCAGTGCAATTGCTCCCAGTGCCAGCAGTATCTCAAATCCCGGTGTACTGCCGCCGCCTGACCCGCCGCCATCGTTATCCGACTCCGTCCCATACCATGGCGAGTCGTCCTGTGGTGCCCAGTCTCCCCACCACTCGCCGCTTGTATCCCCGAAATTGGTATACTCATATGCATATCCATAAAAATCGGATTTTGCCCCGTTTCCAAGCATGTTTATTGTTCCCGTGATCGTATTTCCGGAAACGGTTACATTTCCCGTGGCGAAACTGGTGTAGTTTCCGGATATGCCCATACATGAACCCGTACCGTTGGCATAGGTCATATAGTATGTTCCGTCAGTGGTATTGTAAAATGCTGCGTAAACTATTTTTTCGCTATCCTCTATGGTCCCGGCTACTTTCAGGGTCAGTACTATTTGCTGACCGCTGGTTCCATACGATAGTTCCGTAATATCGATATTCGGTCTGTTGGTGGTGGAGTGCATCCAGGAGTATGCGCCCGTGTTGGAATTCCACGTCCAGTGCCACACATCACCTGTGTCATCGTTCACATTCTCCGCTGCTGCCGCAAATCCAAGCAGTGAAAACACGGCCATTGCAGCAATTCCCAGGATAAATATATTTTTTGTATTCATATGTTTTCCTCAAAATCATTATTTGTGCATCATTAATATACTTTTTCCATTCAACACAGCAACACATTCAAAAAATACAAATATATCATTCGGATAAACGCAGGATGAGGATTGACCCTTGGAGTTCTGCCCAGTACGAGAATTACAGCCGTCTCAGGGAGAAATTTGGTATAAAGGAATTTGGCAGCAATGAGTGGGGCAACCTGCCCGATGTGCCGCATCTGTTTCGGAGGGGTATTGTTTTCGGGCACAGGGACTTTCATCGCATAAAAAATGCCATTGAGGAAAAGAAACCGTGGGCGCTTCTTACAGGGTTGATGCCTTCCGGAAGAATGCATCTCGGCCACAAGATGGTGATAGACCAGATAATATATTACCAGAGCGTTGGTGCGGATATTTTCATAGCAGTTGCAGATATGGAGGCGTATGCGACCCGCGGCTATTCGTTGAAGGATGCGGAAAAACTCGCCGTGAAGGAATATATAACAAATTACATTGCACTGGGATTGAAACCGTGCAACATATACTTTCAGTCAAAAAATACCGATGTCAAGGACCTGGGGTACCTTCTCGGCAAAAAAACCAACTGGTCCGAGGTGACTGCAATATATGGGTTTAACGGTTCCACAAACATGGCTCATGTTCTATCCCCTCTTATACAGTGCGGGGACATACTTCACGTTCAGATGGAGAAATATGGGGGTGCGCGCCCCACACTTGTGCCCGTCGGCGTTGACCAGGACCCCCACATAAGATTCAGCAGGGGTTTGGCAAGTGCCCATCGCATGTTCAACGTTATGGTTGCAAAGGATGGTAAAATCGGAATTTTCATAAAACCAGACGATAACGTGAGCCACCTCATGGACATAGCGGAGGAGGTGGCGGACAGCCTTTCGTTCGATGTCAGGAGGATGGACAGCTATAAGGCGGTTTACCTGCAGAATGCGCACGAGGAAGACATAGACAGAATTGACAGTGCCCTTGCAAAAAGGGAGCAGGAGGAGGGTGCATACGGCTTCATCTCGCCGTCGTCCACGTATCACCGGTTTATGACCGGCTTGACCGGGGGAAAGATGTCCAGCAGCAGGCCGGAATCAGCAATATTCCTCACCGACTCGCCCGAGGAGGCTAAAAAGAAAATAATGTCGGCGAAGACAGGGGGGGCGGTATCCCTTGCCGAGCAGAAAAAGCATGGTGGCAATCCGGATGAATGTGTTGTTTACGAATTGTTCCTCTATCATTTGATGAAAGATGACAAAGAACTCGGTGATATTTACAAAAAATGCAAATCGGGAGAGCAGATGTGTGGAAACTGTAAAAAGCTTGCAGTACAGATGATGGTGGATTTCTTAAAAGATATAAAAGAAAAAAGGGAAGCGGCAAAAGAGGAAGTTGGCAATTACCTGAATTTATAATTTCCCCGTGCCGCCGGGTACATTCCCTAAGCTATTCCAGTTCTGTATCCTTTCTTTCCCTCTTCCTTTTTTTCGATTTCTATGTCCAGTATACCGTTTTTGTACGTGGCTTTGGTGGTTTCCGGCTTCACATCTGAGGGTACGTCCACTTTTTTGTAGTAGGGGTCTACTGCAGAGTCGACATGTATCTCAAGCGAGTGTTCGCCAACCTCCAGGAGTATATTCTCTTTTCTTGCGTTGGGCAATTCAAGTGTTATGGAAACAGACATATCGTCCTCGATGATATCTGCATAATCTCTGTTTATCGGTTGAAATGAATCGTAATGCTGTGTTTCATGGGGTATTCTTTCATTTTCATCAGAACTTATGTTTATGGGAAGTCTGCCGTCATCATTCCATTCGTCAACAGATGTTTTGAAGGCACTCCCGACGATCCTCTCCATCTCTCTCAGTATTTTCTCGAAATCGTCGTCCGGGGCAGGACCATCGGATTCTTCTTTTTTTCTATCTTTATTCTTGAACATTTTATGCCGTAATAAAAATTAAAGGAAAATCGGGTATTAAAATATTGTGAAAAAATATGGGAAAAGAAAGGAGATTAATGTCTCCTTCTCCTTATAATCAGTACTGCTCCGAGTGCACCAAGTATTGCTCCCACCATCTCGAATCCGGGCGTGCTTGGTTTTTCTTCTTCACTGATGCTTATTGTCTTCGTTGCCTTGTAGTAGCCGCTCTTCTCTGCTGTTATTGTGAAGTTGCCTTTCTCGGTTGGCTTGTATTTTATCTCTCCATTTGAATCGGTTGTCCCTACAGTTGTGCCCCCGACTTTCACCGTTGCTCCTTCGACTACCTTCCCGCCACGTGTTGTGACCGTGATTGTTATCTCCTTGTCCTTCTGTATTTCAGATGACACCACTATCTTGAGACCCACGACTATGTTTATCTCTCCTGCAGCATCTCCCTCAACGTACAGTTTTATCATCCCCGTAATCAATGGTACGACACCTATGGTGACCTTGCCGTTCGCATCTGTCTTTCCAAGAACCATGTATCCTGATGGGAAATCTCCAGATACTTCAAGACCCGGGCATGGCTGTCCTGTAAGCGGGTGTTTCACAAGAAGTGTTATCAGATTTTCCTCTGCAAGGAATACTGTTTCTGGTTCAACTGCAATTGTAGGTGCCACAACTTTGACCTCTCCGTTTATATCTGTGAATATGCTCCCATCTGCTGCAGGCTTGAATTCAAATGTTATGTTTCCAAGTGCAGTTGCCGTAACATTTGTTATATTCCCTTCTCCGTTGACTATTGCAAGGATGTATGTATCGTTTTCATATGCGACGAAACTTGCCACCTCGTGCACTCCTTTTATCAGCAGTGTGCCGTTCAGTGGCTCCCCATTCCATTCAACAGCAAATACAAGTGTCATATTCTTGTCAACATTCTTTACAAGCATTGAGGGGCTCACTGTTACTGTTGCGAGGGTGACATCGAAGCTTGCCTCCTGGTTGAGGTTATCATGCTTCTCGTCGGGTGTGCGTATATATATGTAATACGTCCCTGCCTCGTCGAGATATCCCGAATATGTGTAGTTTCCTTCGCTAACCTTTGTTGCTGCCACCATGCCTGTAAGTTTATTGTAATCCTCGTGGAATTCCTGAAGTTCCGTTGCATTCATTATGTACACTTCCAGATTGCTGCCGTATGCTTCTCCGTCACGGGTTATATTGATATCGAACTTCGTTTTCTCCCCTATGAGAACTTCCGAGGGCGTTGCCGTGACTGCAAGGTCATGTGCCGCCTCAGAGCGTATGAGGGCATAGCCGTAAACAGTATCTCCTCCAGGAGTCTGGAATGTTGCAACAACGATTATGTTGTGATTTGCCTCGGTGGATTTGATACCGGTAAATTCGTAACTTCCCTGCGAACCTTTACCTGGTGAGCCGTCTCCTTCCATCGTTCCGTTTACCACCGTTGCGCCGAGTCCGTATGTCCCCGTCTCGTAATACATTGTCACATTTGCATTTGCAATGGGATTTCCATACTGGTCCTTCACAACGACAGATATATTCGTTGGGTCATCAACGATGAGGGATGTGGGCGTCACGGATGCCGAGCCGCCTGATTCCACGGTGACATTTTTGCTTACTGTGGTATTGCCGGGCCATGCCACATCAATTGTTATTATTCCGGCACCATTTGTCGGGAACACAGTTATATTCCATTTTCCCTCACCGACATATACATATGCATCTGCCGGCGGTGCGTAAAGGACATCGCCACCTATCTTTATTCTGTCTGTTATGTTCTCGTTAGACGGTCCGACATTAAGATTTGTTGCATTGCCGTATGTATACCTTGTCTTTCCAAGTACCTGGACCGTTATAACCTGTGGATTTGCGGCCGGTGCAAGAACATTCAATTTGGATGGCACAACATATACATTCACCGGATCCGGTGGAGGAATGGTGAATGTTTCCTCACCTGTATACTCCCACGTCTCATCGCCGGAATGGTCTGCCATCACTTTGAGTGTGTAGTCTCCGGTTTCCCATATATCCACTGCCGACATATTCAGATACTTTCCATATGTGGCAAATGTTATGTTGCCACCGGATGTTCCATCGGATGTATTCATCCATGCATACAGTACTTCTCCCTTGAATATGGAAACATTATAATCTGTGGCGGTAAGAAGGGCATCTCCCTCAGGGTATGCAACCTCAAACACAACCTGCCCCACGGAGAAGCCGCCTGACACTCCCTCCTGGGTGTACAGGGAAATGTTTGCACTTATCGGATTCACGGTAAGTGTCGTATATCCGAAGGCATCTGCACTTCCGATATCTCCCTTCCTTGCCGTTATGTTATACACGCCAGCACCGGAAAGGCTTATCCTGACCTTGTCCGTGAATTTGAAATGCCCTGTTGCATTTGCAGTAACCGTCTTCAGGGGTGTTGCAGCTGCCGATGGTGTCACACCTGGTGCCCATATCTCAACAATTGAGCCTGTTGCAGCCGTTCCATCCGGATTTGTTACGGTACCGCTGACTTCGACGTAGCTTTCTGATCCGCTCCTTGCAAAATCAACCTCTGTCGGTGAGGCGGTAAGATTCAATTCTATTGGCTTCACCCATATGTAGTAGATTCCGTTGGTGCTGTCGTTAACATACCAGAGCCCCGTCTTGTCGAAAGTTACACTGAAAAAGTATACATCTCCCGGTGAGCCATCCTGCTGCTCATAGAGTGTTCCGTCAGGGTAGCACAGCTGTACGTTACCGGCGGTTCCATCTGCATGAACATCCGAGGTATCATTGTAGAATGCAGTGGTTGGTGTTACGCTCAATGCGGTTATTCCGAACAATCCGGACATGCCGGAGTTTGAACTTCCCATGGTATCGGTTGCCGTGACCTTGACCATGTAATTTTCGGTTGATGAAAGGGACGTTGCATCCCAGTTGTACATCCCGTCGTTCTCTTCGTTATCTGCGATAAGCGTCCAGTCGGTTGCCGTGTTATTCTTGTATTCTATCTTTATTGTCATGTCCAGTTCCTGCGGGTCTGTTGCAGTCCACTGTATGGGTATTATGCCCCCAATAACTTCTCCACCTACCGGATAATCCACCGTTACCGCCGGCCAGAGAACACTGTTTCTCCCTCCGGGGGTGCCGCCATCGACAAGGCTTTCTTCCCACGCATCCGTTACAGGGTTGTACTCAAGTGTCTTTCCGTTTCCGTCGGCACCCATTGAATCGTCGTATGTGGCGTTATCAACCTCTGTCATTGAATCATCGAAAAGATGAACTTCGTCATTGTCATTGTTCAAAATTGCTGCACCCGTGCCGTTTATGACAACGCACTTTCCTGCAGGTATCTCGACATCCGTCAGATTACCGAATGTTTGATTTAAACTATCTTTTATCATCCATCCTGTGAGATTCACCGTGCTGTCGCCCGAATTGAAAAGTTCAATCCACTCGTTTCCGGACACAGGATTATACATTATCTCATTGATAGCCACATTTGCAGATGATGCGCCTGCCACGTTGCCTGCAGACATTACTGTAAATGCACTTGCCAGCATTGCGGCTACCACAACAATACTTCCCATTTTTTTAATTACGCTTTTTTTATACATGTTCTTTCCTCCTTAGGTTTGGCATCTAAAATGCATCCCCCTTTTTTAACCTTTTCTCTTTTTTTACCATTTTATGGCCCTTGAAGCGGGTTAAAATAGAATTGTCATCCTTTTATATAAAGATTTTGATTTTTAATCATATGCCCTTTCTGTTGCCCCACAGAATTTTATGGAGCTGGAAAGACAGACGGGCATCAATGCTGTCGCCGAGCATCCACTCTGCCAGTTTTCTTGCATCCATCTCGCCCCACGCTGGCTGCATCGCAATGCTGCAAACGGGTTTGTATTTTTTTATTATGTCCGTTGCGTACTCATAATCGTTCCTGCCTCCTATGACAAACTTCAATTCGTCCCTTTCTCTCATCAATCCGATATTTTCCATTCTCATTCTGTCATCCATTTCGGATGAGGGGCATTTGATATCCATTGAAACGGTTATGTCTCTCTCCGTCATATCTGAAATATCAATGGAACCGTTCGTCTCAATATTTATTGTGTATCCCCCGCTTATCAGCATATCCGCGAATTCTGTCATCTCCTCCTGCAGAAGGGGTTCGCCGCCCGTCAGGCATATCCGTTTGCAGTCCCATTTCCTTATCTCTTTCATTATGTCCTGCAGTTCCATCTCCTCTCCTTCGTAGTATGCATACGTCGTGTCGCAGTATCTGCATCTCAGATTGCATCCCGTGGTGCGCACGAAAATTGTGGGCAGCCCGACGTTTTTTCCCTCCCCCTGTATTGAATGGAATATCTCGTTTATTTTCATACTTGCTCATACTCTATGGGGTCATCCACTCCTGCCTCCTCGAATCCTTTAAGGCGCAGAATGCACGAATCGCATTTGCCGCATGCCTTGTCCCCGCTTTTGTAGCATGACCATGTATGTTCGAAGGGGGCATTCAGTTCGACGCCCTTTTTCACTATCTCCCCCTTTGACATGCCTATCACGGGTGCAACGATTTTTATCGGATTTCCCTCCACTCCTCTTTTTGTTCCAAGGTCTGCCACTTTCTGGTATGCCTCTATGTATTCTTTCCTGCAATCCGGGTAGCCCGAGTAATCAATGGCGTTCGCTCCTATGAATACTGCATCCGCATCCATGGCCTCGGCATATGCAAGCCCGTATGACAGAAATATGGTGTTCCTTGCCGGAACGTAAGTCAGGGGTATCTCGTTCCGCTCTTCCTCGAACTCCGGCACATCTATATCATCCGTGAGCGCAGATTTGCCGAAGATCCTCAAATCGGCCTTTATTATCCTGTGCTCCCTTGCATTCAGCGAGGAGGCGACCTTGATGGCACTTTCTATCTCCTTGCGGTTGCGCTGCCCGTAATCAAATGTGATTGCATATATGTCGTAGCCCTGATTTTTCGCTATCGCTGCTGTCACGCAGGAATCCATCCCGCCCGATACAAGGCAGACCGCTTTCATCCCATCTCCCTCTCGACCCATGCCCCCTGCCCGAATCCCTCGTCAACACCGACCTCTATGCGCGTTACCGTGGCAGGCAACCTCATTTCGTTCATGATTCGGTCCATCACATATGTGGCAAGGCTTTCCGCCGATGATGAATCTATGGGCAGGATAAGACAGTCCTCCTCCGGAAACACGTATCTCTTTTTGTCGAATATGACCTCCACCGCCCCGCCGTCCCTGGAAATTTCCAGATCCCCGTTTTCGGGTATGAGCATGCGGTGGTCCAGTTCATCTGCTATCTTTTTCATTGCTCTCTTCAGCTCACCGAAGTCCATGACAATGCCCATCTCGTCCGTCTCGCCCTCCACTGCTGCATGGATGGCATACGAGTGCCCGTGAAGCCGTCCGCATCTTTCGTAGTCAGGAATGAAATGGGCCGACGAGAATACGATGTGGGAGCGCCATCCGTCCACTTTCACCTTCATAACAACTTATATCAATGAGATTTAAAATACTTATGCAATGATAGCGGTGCTCGACACATCTGCCATTCTTTCCGGCAAGTTCTACTTCGGCGGAGCGGACAGGGTCATGACAGCCCCTTCGGTGGTACGTGAATTCAGCAAGGGAGGCCATTCGTGGCGACTCATGCAGTACACCATGGATGCGGGAATGGAGGTGATTGCCCCCGACAGCGAATCGGTGAATAAGGTGAGGGCGGCGGCGGGGCACACCGGCGACCTGGAGGAACTATCCGGGGCGGATATCGAGATTATGGCTCTTGCACTTGATTTTGAGGATGCCGTTCTCTTCACGGACGATTATGCAATGCAGAATGTCGCCCTTCACCTCGGCATTTCGTACGAGGGCATATTGCAGGAAGGGATAAAGGAGAAATTTTACTGGAAGTACCGCTGCTCGTCGTGCGGAAAGTTCGTGGATGCGGGAACCGGGACGTGCCCCGTCTGCGGCGGGAAGATAAAAAGGGTGAGATGGAAGTGATTTTATATCCCTTCCCCTTTTTCCATCCATGTGTCTCGCGATACCCGGCAGGGTACTTTCAATTGACGGAAATACGGCAAAGGTGGATTACGGGGACGGCACGACTAGGAATGCCGATATTTCCCTTGTGAATGCCTCCGTCGGGGATTACGTGATTGTCCATGCGGGCTTTGCAATACAGATTCTCGATGCCGACGAGGCAAGAAAGACGCTGGAAATATTCAGGGAGATAATAGAGGCAGATAATGCATGAGTTTTCCACGATGAGCGGAATCGTAAATGCAGTAAAGGAGGAGGGGAGAAGGCACGGTGCAGATGCCATAACCAAGGTGGTGCTGGAGATCGGGGAGCTTACGTTTCTCGGCGAGGAGCAGCTAAGATTTGCTTTCGATGTGCTGACCCGGGGTACCGAGATGGAGGGGGCGGAACTGGTGATAGAGAAAGTCGAACCAAAAGTGAGGTGCATATGCGGTTACGAGGGGGCGGTGGAGTATGACGAAAAGGAGGAGTTTCACATCCAGTTCCCGATTCTCAGATGCCCTGTTTGCGGCAGCGATGTGGAGATAACAAGCGGCAGGGAATGTTTGATAAAGAATATAGAGATAGAGGTTGAAGATGTTCCGTCTCAGGGATAGAGAGTTGTCGAATCTCATAGTAAAGAAATTGAAGGAAATGGAACTGGACCTCCAGATAATGCATGTGTGCGGTACCCATCAGGATACCATAGTGAAATTCGGTCTCGATGGCATATTGAAAGAATGCGGTATAAAAATAATCCAGGGACCCGGATGCCCCGTATGCGTCACCACGCCGGAGGAGATAGAAACGGGAATAAAACTTGCGGAAAGCGGCATCACGGTTGCGACATTCGGCGACATGGTGAGGGTGCCCGGAGACCGAAAATCGTTGCAGTCGGTGAAGGCGGAGGGGGGCGACGTAAGGGTTGTTTACGGCATAAACGAGGCGGTCGAACTTGCGGAAAGAAATCCCGGCAAAGAGGTGGTATTCATGGCAGTGGGATTCGAGACAACTGCCCCCGCCACCGCCGCCGTCCTGCTGCGGGATATCCCGGAGAATTTTTCCGTGGTGAGCTGCCACCGGTACACCCCTCCCGCGATGGTTAAACTGCTGGGGCTGGGCGAAATCGCGCTTGACGGCATAATAGACCCGGGGCACGTCTCGGTCATAATAGGCGAGAGGGGTTACGAGGCGGTATCCAGGAAGTATGGCATACCGCAGGTCATAGCCGGATTTGAGCCTATAGACGTGATGATGGCCGTGTGGATGATTGCGCGCCAGGTGGAGGAGGGGCGAGGCGAAATCGAAAACGAGTACACGAGATGCGTGAGTTACGAGGGCAATGTAAAGGCGCTGGAAGCACTGGATGAGGTTTTCGAGCCGAAAGATGCAAAATGGAGGGGATTTCCTCTAATTGAGAATTCCAAGATGGCAGTCAGAAAAGATTTCGAGGAGCACGATGCGGAGAGGAGATACGAGGATGTGCTGGAAGATTTGAAGGGCATGGAATTCGGGGAGCCGCCGGGATGCAGGTGTGGCGAGGTGCTGCGCGGTCTGATTCCCCCCGCGGAGTGTCCCCTTTTCGGGAAGGCGTGCAGACCCCAGAGCCCAGTCGGGCCCTGCATGGTTTCGGTCGAGGGGGCGTGCAACATAGATTACAGGTACAAAAATGATTGAAATCAAGACGGGAACGATGGAGGAAAAAATAATAAAAATCCTGCAGAAGGAGTATCCCATGACCCTCGAGGTGCTGAGCAAGAAACTCCACGTTCCCAAAAAAACCGTCGAGTTCGAACTTTTCAAACTAAGCTCGAAGGGAATAGTGGAAATCGAGCCGCTTCCCGACAGAACATTCATACGCATCCTGAGGAGTGACATCCGTTTCATAGGCAGACGGCATCAGGAAAAATTCATAAAGAGAAAGAAGGGAAAGCCGGAGGTCGGCGGTGAGGGGGATGAAAACGACATCATGTTCGGATAAGAAGATGCCTGCCGGACTCGTTTCCGTTCTGGAAAAAAATTACGCAAAGTACTGGTGGCAGGATAGCGATGACTACAGGGAGGCGATGAAGGACCCTTTCAAAAATCTGATATTCACCCTCCTTTCTCAGAACACATCGTCCGAGAATACGAGAAGGGCATATGCGGGGCTGAAATCCGGATTCGATATAACTCCCGAATCGCTCGTCAATGCGGACGAGAGGGAGATAAGCAGGGCGATAAAGCCGGGAGGACTTCACAGAACAAAAGCAAGGAGAATAAAGGAAATTTCCTCGTATGTTCTGCAAAAATTTGACGGCGACCTTTCATGGGTTTTTGACATGCCGAAGGAGGGGGCAAGGGCGGAAATAACCAAAATTCCGGGCATAGGGGACAAAACAGCGGATGTTCTTTTATCCTCGATACACGGGCGGAAAGAGGCTTTCGTCATAGACACGCATATGGCAAGGATAGCAAGGCGCATAGGGCTTGTGGACGGGAAAGCCGGCTACGAAGAGATACAGAAAAAACTCGTGGAATTCATACCGTGGGAGGCAATACCGAAGGATAAGGAGGAAAGAGTAATCGGGTTATTCTGGCTGTTCGCAAAGCATACGTGCAACGCAAGAAAGCCCCGCTGCAGCGAGTGCATGCTGAACAAAATCTGCGAGAAGATTATCTGAACGATTCGCCGGTTATTTTCTCGTACATGGATACGTATAGTTCGCTTACCTTCTCTGCCATGTCTTCCGGCAGGGGCGGGATGGGCGGCTCCTCGGTGTTGTTCTTCCTTGCATTCTTCAACTCGTCGTAGTATCCGGTCTTCCTGTAGTATGCCCTTACGAATTCCTTGCTCAACTCCTCGAATTGCCCCTTTCCGTATTTCTCCATGTCCCAGAATCTGTCCTCGTCCGGCGTGCCGAAAGTATCTATGAGCACGAGATTGCGGTCTTTATCAAATGCAAACTCCTTCTTTCCGTCAACGTGTATGAGTCCTCCCTTTCCGACCTCCGACTGCATGTAATCATCCACCTTCAATACCGCCTGCTTTATCATCTCTGCCTCCTTTTCCGTCAGACCCGCGATTTTCATTGCATCCTCCTCCTCGAGCAGTCGGTCGTATTCCTCGAATTTTGTCGTGAACTCTATGACGGGCTCGTGCAGTTTTTCTCCGTATTTCATGCCCCTATCCTTCACCCTTTCGTAGAACGAACCCGCGACATAGTACCGTGCTATGACCTCGAGCGGGATTACATAATTTGCCGTATCTCCATCGATTTTCGAGTAATCCTTTATTATGTCGAACTTTTTGACGTGCATCACGTTTCCGCTTGCATCGACAAAATGTGTCCTTATTCCCATCTCCTCGCTTTTTTTGAACCAGAAAGCGGACAGCCGGCACAGCACCTCGCCCTTGTGTTCTATGCTCGTGGGAATTATCTTGTCAAATACGGAAATGTTATCCGTGAACAGAAATTCGAGCGTGCCGTTGCCCAGGTCATAAACCTCCTTGACCTTTCCCTTTCTCATCAATTCCTTTCCCTTGCTCTCCATGGTATCGATTATCGATATGTGGCGGGAATACTATTAGTTTTCGTTCCTCAGGAGGTGCCGCTCCCGCCGCCCGAAAGCCCCTGCATTATCACCCCTCCGATTACAAGCCCGAGCAGCATACTCATTATTGATACCGCCCCGAGGTTGAATTCTATATTGCGCAGTCCCAGGCCTGCCGCAAAGGTCATCGCGGAGAAGCCGTTGTATACATCGAGCACAAAGGGAATGTGGATGTGTACGCCCACGAAACCTGCAAGTGCCATGAAACTCGCAACGGCAGCCAGCGTATGCGTCCTCAGAAGTCCCGTTGTCTCCACCATCCCGAATGCACCGAGGCACATGTCGGCGATGTCGAATTTCAGCATTTTGGAACTTCCGAATAGTTTATTAAAACCTATGAGCGGAGGAAAACCCAGGTGTGCCTCTGCACTCAGAACGTACAGTGCATTGACCTTGCAGAAGAAATTCAGAAGAATCGGCAGGTTGAATATTCCCGCTGCCGCATACGAGGATGATGCATCCATTGCAATTTCGTCGGTAAGCCCGATGCTGTCCGCCTTTCCGAGCATCCCGCCCCTCCACCCCGCCAGCGACTGCTCCCTTGAAATCAGCCCGTATTCCTTCAGTATGAAAAATCTGGCATCTGCTGTTTTCGCGGCGACAAGCCGTTCCTTGAGTTCCCTTATCTCCGTTAACGGAAGTGAAACGACCTTCTCACTGACCGAACCGTCCGGAGCGTAACTGGTCATCTCCACATCGACACTTTCCTGTGCCGAATTGCTGCTTTTTGCAGCGTGGAACGTTGTTCCCCCTCCACCATTTGAGATGGAGGTGTTAACCACCGGCATGAAGGAAATGCCCAGAAATATGGCAATCACGGCAACAGCCAGAGATTTTCTCATATTGCGCTTTTCAATTATCATTTTTTGCCCCCGGGAGTAATCTGCTGTCGGTTTAAAAACTTTAACTTGGATATGA
>CAZOAF010000016.1:0-13216 GCA_964577775.1 uncultured Thermoplasmatales archaeon
TAAGGGAATACCACAACAATTAATAGTGGGAAGTGCATATACTTCCGATGGCGAAAGTTCCCGTCAAATGCCCGAATTGCGGCAAGGATTTTGAGGTTAACGAGAATGCAACCCGCGGGAAGTGTCCCTACTGCAAGATATCGCTTGTTTTCGAAAATGTGGTTGAAACCCCTCCCGTCAGGAGTCATGTTGCGGATGCCGGGAAGCGGGAGACAAAGGCAGCTCAGAAGAAGGGCGTAGTGGAGGAGAAGGTTGACATATCGCATATAGAATATGCCGTTGATGCGCTTTCCGTGGAGGATATCAATCCCAGGAATATATCCGACATAGCGGCAATAGAATCAATAGAGATGGAGAACGATTATCTGCCCATAGAAAAAAGGGTGGACAGAATATTGAAATCTAGAGGGTGAAAACCCATACCTCCTTCTCATCTGGCAGGTCTTCCTTTTCTATTTCTATCTCGTTGGCAACATGCCGTATCTCGCAGTAATCCCTCGCTTTGTCAAGGAAGCTATCGACCCTTTCTATGGGCAGTGAAAGCCCGCCGACCTTGTAGTGCATGGGTATCACAACTTTCGGGTTTATCTTCAGGCATACTTCTATGGCTCCGTCCGCGTCAATCGTAAATACCCCTCCCACCGGGGTGAATAGTATGTCCACGTTCCCTATTTTTTCCGCCGTGGCATCGTCAATAACACGCCCCAGGTCGCCCAGATGGCAGAATGTTATTCCATCCACTGTGAATTTGAATATGTTTATTTTTCCCCTCTTGGCCCCTCCATCTGGGTCGTGGTACTCCTCGAATGACTCTATCTCTATGCCGTCTATATTTTTGTTTCCTTCTCTGATGACTATTGTTCCCTCCTTCTCAACCGCTTTCACCTTGTTGTGGTCGTAATGGTCGTGCGATACAAGAACTATGTCCGCCCTTACGTTTGGCGGCTTTATGCCTATGGAACTCCCGTCGTGGGGGTCTGTTACTATTATCGTACCGTTGGAAACCTCGAAGCAGGAATGGCCATGCCATCTCACATTCAGCATTATCTCTTACCTCCGAACATTCTTTTTATCTTTCCCCAGAACGTTTCTTCCGTGGCAGGAACGTTTTCATGCCATTTTCCGTTGAACCACAGTTTTATTTTTCCGGAGCTGTCAACATTGACGGATATTTCCCTTTTCTCCGCCTCCTCGTGCAAGTCCCCCCTGAAAACCGGAACGTTATCGTGAACCTTTTCCTTTATTTTGACCTCTGCCACCTTCCCCTTCACCTTTATGGATGCGTTGTCCGGCCCTATTTCCTCCGCCACCACCGCCCGCTTCGCCTTCTTCACCCCGGGACTTATCCTTCTCGCTTCCTTTATCCATGCGGCGAATTTCTTCTCCGGTACGCCTATTTTTACCGCAATGCCTTTGTCCGCATTTGCCAGATCCTCGACGGTTCTTATGCCCCGCCTTTCCAGCTTTTTTCTGAACTCGTTGCCTATGCCCTTTATGTCCGTGAGAAGTTTTACGTTCATCGATTCTTCCTTCCATTTTTTGAGAGTATCCTCTTTTATTCCGGAGACTTTCGCCGTCTTCCTTATATTCATCTCCCTCATGTCATAGAGGTTCTTTATTCCTGCCTTCCTGAGTTTTTTCTCGTACGCCGGACCTACTCCTTTCAATTCAGTGACTTTCATAATCCCCATTGTGTATCGATATGTCAATATAAAAAATTTAAGTGAAAAACATTTTAATTGGCCCCGTCATTGCAATCTGATGGAAGAAATGCCGCTTGTGTACGTGAAGGGAGGAAAGGTGATAGAGGGGAAAAGCCGGACCAATGCGGTTGACAGATTGAAGGAAATACGGGACGAAAAAAAGAAGGCATACGTGCTTGACCTCGACGGCATCAAGAGAAACAGGCCGAATCTTGACATTTACCGCAAACTCTCCCACAAGCCATTTCTCTGGATAGATGCCCTCCCGAGGCGCCTGGAGGATGTGATGGACATCGTGGTTGTGGGGGCGGAGCGGATAACCATAGGCGACGTAATGGACGACGAGGAACTGAAAAAAATAAGGGAAATGTGCGACATCGAGTTATTCCTCAGAGGGGATGACGGGGTGAAGGCGGCGGAGAAGGCGGTCAATCTCGGGCTGGACGGCATTGTGATGGTCTCCCCGGAGGGCAGGGTGGATGTGCCGGCGTGGGGCGTGTATCCGGCCCAGGGAATTGTCAAAAGGATGTGGTGAATATGGAGAAATACAGACGACTCATAGCATTCCTTTTCCAGAGGGGCGGAAAGGAAAAGGTGGATGACAGAGACATATACATGGCACTTTCGTACGAGCTTGGATGGTTCACGCCGGCCCAGTCGAAGAATTTCATAAAATACTGCCTTGACAATGGGCTGCTGAGAAGGGAGGGGGATTCATACGTTCCGGATTTCGAATACGCAGATATGGAAATACCCCTCGGGTTCAGGGTGGACGGGGCGGAGATGGAAACCATCCGGGAAAGCAGCAAGGGAGATGCAGCGTCCCGTGTCATAGAGGAACTGGAGCGCAGGGGCGTGGGGCATGACGAAATATACAAACTGGCCGAACGCGAGGGCGTGATTCCGGAGGTGGCGGGATTGATTGTTGCGAAAGACAGGGGCATGGACGTGAGCCCCTTTCTCAGGGATGTGTGGGATATCATAAAAAGTATGTGAGCATTATGGGCAGAAGCAAAATTCCCATGCACAAACTTCGCCTGACATTCAACTCGAGGCAAAGCATCCCTATGAAAGTTCCGGTGACAAGTACGGCAATCCCCACGAATCCCGTGAAGACAAAGACCATGAAGGATATGAAAACAACCGATACCTTTGCCACCGTGTCGTAGGGGGTGGAGGATATGTGGCGGGCAACAACCCTTCCCATAAACCGTGTTGCATGGTACGAGACCAGCGCCGATATCACCACGGCGATAAGCATATGGCACAGCGAGTAAGGGGGAAGCATGGCATTCCATCTCTCGACGTTCATGATTTCGTTTATTGCAATGGCGCTCCCGCTTCTCGCCTTTCCCGCTATGAAAAGCATGGATAGAACAAAAAACGATGCCGCGGTGTTCACAGAGGAAAGCGTTACGATGACATTCTCCCTGTCCTTTTTTCCCCTCGCCACCATGGCCATTATGGTTGCAACTGCCGATGTGACTCCCGGCAGAATGGAGACCACGGAGCCTGCCACGACCCCCGTGCCCGCATCCTTCATTCCGTCCATGAAATCTATTCTTTCCTCGTCCATGCGCTGCTCGGGCAGGGAGGCTGTACCGAACGAGTGGATAAGAGTTGGAATGCCGAAGAGTCCTGCAAGTGCGGGAAACAGCAGGGAGGAGTTCGCACCCACGGGAGATGAAGGGCCCATGTCCATGACCTGCATCCCGAATACGCCGGATAGGCCGAATACGAGCAATGCGTACATGACATGCTTTGCGCTTTTTTCCGTTCCCACAAGCACTGCCGATACGGCAAGCAGGATGAAGGGCATTATTCTATCCAGCACCCAGTAAAGGTTGGCAGGAGGTCCCATGAGCAGCCGGAACGGAATCAAAAGGAGGAAGGATATCTCCACGGCGTACAAACTGCCGGTTGCCGACAGAGTGATTGCCCCGTATCCCCTTCCCTCCATAAGCATGGAGTGGGCGGGCAGGAGAACCAGGGCGGTGTCCTCCTCCGGCGCCCCCAGAAATGTCGACGGTATGATGTTTACGAACGTATGCGCTATGGAGGTTGCAACAATGATTATGGATACCAGCACGGGAACAAGAAGTTCATCAATGAAACCGGTCGAAGACAGGAAAATGGAAATCGAGCCCGATATCGAGAGCATTATGAGGGCTATGTTGTTTACATGGAAGCCGGGTATCATTCCTGTCACGCATCCGAGCGTCGTTCCGGCAAATGCAAAAAGTACGACCAGGAGGAATTCCATGATTTCAGTCAATAACTTCCACCCCGTGGTATTTCTCGCTCATTTCCATGTACATGCACATCTTTTCCCCATCGTATCTGAACATTCCCCTGACGTATACATGTTGATGGTCTTCCACCTGAATGGTGAAATTTTCATCATAAAATACCCTTATTCGATACTGCCTCTCTGAGTCCGTGAGATAGAAATATCTCTCGTGTATCCCGTCTATGTATCCCGTTACGTTGACATTTGTCCCGATATAGTCCATAAAATTCTCGGAAAGTTCCCATAGGGGCATGCTCCCTCCGTTCCATTTCTCTACAATGCTGACACTTTTTGCACGAATCTCCATCCGACCTTCATACCGCTCCACGATTCCCGTTGCCCTTATCCTGTCTCCGTAATCGGTACTGCTCGAGCCGTAAAGGAATATATTTGCAGAATGGTTCCCGTTCCTTATGGTCAGAATTTCGTGGTTATCACCGCATTCCTTATCCGTTACAATGCCCTCCACCGCCACCTCCTCCCCCTCGTATTCGTCCAGTTCCGATATGTCTATCTCGTACGGATGCGAAATAACGCTCAGGAGGTAGAGAAAAAGGATGCATGACACGGCACCTGCAAGATAGATGTATCGCCTCATACCTTATTCAAGACCATTTGAGGAAATTAAAAATTTTTCGGTTTTTCCCTCCGGTTGAGAGCGGTGTTTCATGAGGGTCGCAATTCTCTCCTCCTTCCCGTCACTTCTCTTCCCCTCCACCTTGTCAAGGCGTACCACCGTCTTCGCCATGTGGTCTATGCTTCGCCCCCCGAAGGGTTTCACCTCATCCCCGACAGAGTAAACCTGGGCGGTGACCACGGCAGGCATGTTCTTTTTCCTTGCCGCTATCTGGAGATTCACGAGCTGACGCGTGAGGGAGCGGGTTGCAGTCCCCTCGTCATTCTCCATGTTCAACCGGTAGTACAGGTTGACGCTGTCTATGACCACGAGTCCGGCATCTATCTTCACGGCTTTTACAACCATCTCCTCCTGTTCCTCCATGGAGTAAGGGGAAAAGAACAGTATCTTCTCGACAATTTCCTTATTGCCGTCGCATATCTGGAACAGCCTTTCCTTCGATATGCCCTCCGTGTCTATGAAAACGACCTTTTTGCCCTCCGAGGCGCAGTTTCTCGCGAGCTGTATGCATACGTTCGTCTTTCCCGTGCCGCCCTCGCCGTAGAACTCCGTTATTATCCCGTTCTCCACCCCTCCGCCCAGAAGTTCGTCCAGCGATTTGCATCCGATGGCAAGCTTTCCGTTTTCCACCTTTATGCAATATTCGGGTGGCTAAAAAGGTTTTGCACATTATGTGTAATGCATATAACCTCTACAAAAAATTATTAAAGTGGGGTGTCGTTTCATCCGTCAGATGAACAAGAGAGACGAGTTCTTTGCGTTCACCCAGCAGCCACTTGCAGGCGGCACGGTAACAAACTGGCTGACCATGCTTGCGGAAAATTCCTTCAGGGTTCATCCCAGATACATGGCGAGATTTGCGTACATAAGCGCGCTCACGTCCATCACCGCCATACCGAGAGCGATGGAGAGAAGGAAATACGGCAGGGCGGTGGAGGGGACGGAGGCGGAACCCGTTTTCATAGTGGGGCATTTTCGCGGGGGAACAACATATCTCCATTATCTCATGAGCCGCGATAGGGAGATGTCGCATGTCTCGACGTTCCAGACCATGCTTCCGGACAACTGCATTTTCATGGAAAAATTCTTCAAGAAGATACTTTCAGACAGCCTTCCCCCGACAAGACCCATGGACGATATAGAGATGGCGGTCGACAATCCCTACGAGGAGGAGTATGCGGTTGCAAATCTCAGCCGCTATTCTTTCTATCACGGATGGTATTTTCCGAGAAAAATGAGAGAATACTTTGACCGATACGTGCTTTTCAACGTACCGGACAGCGTGATAAGGAAATGGAAAGAGGTGTATTCCTATGTGGTTAAGAAGGCTGCATACAAGATGGGAAAGAAACGGGTGCTGCTGAAAAATCCGCCACATACGGGAAGGATAAAGCAACTTGTCGAGATGTATCCGGATGCGAAGTTCATACATCTGTATCGCAATCCGTACAAGGTATTCAGCTCCACCATGAATCTCTACAGGGGAATTATGCCTCTTTTCTCCCTCCAGGATTACGATATGGACAAGATAGAGGAGAACGTTTTCTACTTCTACAGGGCGATGTACGAGAAATTTTTCAGAGAGAAGCACATGATAAAGGAGGAAAATTACGTGGAAATCAGATACGAGGATTTTGTCAGGGAACCTCTGAAAACCCTCGAGCACATATACAAATCCATCGGCCTGCCCGATTTTGAGAAGTCGGAAGGACGGTTCAGGAGATATATAGCATCTCAGAAGGACTACATGCCCAACAAGCACACCATGGATAAGGAACTCAAGGACCGAATATACTCGCACTGGCACGATACGATAGACCGCTGGGGATACGAGTGATTGTCCCCCTCTTTGATAAAAAAGTGAAAACGATTTATAAGTCATGACCGATATCGTTTTATGAACAACGTATGCCCGCTCGATTTCCGGTACGGTCGCAAAGAAGTCAAGGATATATTCGGCGAGGAGAGCCGTCTTTCTTACCAGCTCAGGGTGGAGGCTGCTCTTGCACGTGCCCATGCAAAATTCGGCAACATACCGGGGGAGGCGGCGGAGGAGATAACCAAAAAGGCAAATCTCGACCATGTGCGCATCGAGAGGGTGAGGGAGATAGAGGAGGAGATACATCACGACGTCATGGCGATGGTGAAGGCTCTCACCGAGGTCTGCGGCGACGCCGGGAAATACATACATCTCGGGGCGACATCTTACGATATAGTTGACACCGCAAACGCCCTCCAGATGAGGGAGGCGATGGACATAATAGCGGGCGATCTGGCAAAGCTCAAATTTTCACTTCTCAAACTTGCCGAAAAATACAGAGACACGGTAATGCTGGGCAGGACACACGGGCAGTACGCACTTCCCATAACCTTCGGGATGAAGATGGCGGTTTTTGCATCTGAGACGGAACGTCACATGGAGAGGATAAAGCAATGCAGGAAGGAGGTGGCGGTGGGGAAGATGTCGGGGGCGGTGGGCACGGGGGCAGCGCTCGGCGAACATTTCTTCGACATACAGAAGGAGGTCATGGGAGAACTGGGGCTGGAGGCGGAAATACCGTCCACCCAGATTGTGGGCAGAGACCGGTATGTCATGATGCTTTCCGTACTTTCCAATATCGCTTCCTCAATGGAAAAATTTGCCACGGAGATACGCAATCTGCAGAGAAGCGAGATAGGGGAGATTGCGGAACCGTTCTCAAAGAAGCAGGTGGGCTCTTCCACAATGCCCCACAAGAGAAACCCCATCATTTGCGAGCAGATATGCGGGCTTTCAAGGGTGATAAGGGCAAATCTCATACCTGCATGGGAGAATGCAATACAGTGGAACGAGCGTGATCTGTGCAATTCTTCCTCCGAGAGATTCATCATACCCCACTCCGTAATACTCACCGACTGGGTAATACTGCAGATGGAGAAGGTCTTTTCAGGGCTGGACGTCTATCCTGACAGAATGGCGGAGAACATAGAGAGAAGCAGGGGTCTTCCGATGGCGGAATCCGTGATGATAATGCTTGTTGAGAAGGGAATGGGGCGTCAGGAGGCGCACGAACTCCTGAGGGTATGCTCCATAGAGGCGACAAAGGGCGGAAAGCATCTCAGGGATGTTCTGATGGAAAACGAGGAGGTAAGAAAACTCATGAGCAGCGAAGAGATAGAACACGCGCTCGATGCGTCATCCTATGTGGGCGGCGCAAAAAAAATAGTGGACATGACGTTGAACCGATTGAAGTAGCTGTGGGTTGATTTATTTATGGGGGGTACGGGCCTGCACCATCTATCTGTCGCCCAAAGCACCGAAAAAGGAGGATATGGGGCCTATATCGTTCCTCGATATGTACTGCAGCAGTTCCCACATACTCTCGTCGAAGGTTGGTGACATGCTGTCCAGAAACATCGACATTCCACCGCCCGATTTGTATCCTCTCGAATAACTCCTGCTGTCATATGTATTGTTCCCGCACATGTCCATCAAAAATGCCATGCCGAACAACTTGCTGCATGCCTGGGAATGGCTTTTTGAGTCATAGCGGTCGTCCCCCAGAAAGTCGGCAAGCACGCCGGCGCCCGCGGTCTGTCCGAATCCCTGAGATTCCTCCGTCGAAACGTAACGGTCATTCCCGGAAAAGTCGGCAAGCACGCCGGTACTCACCCGTTTCATTCCGTTTGCCCATCCCTCGCCCGCCCCCTGCGAGTTCTTCACCGACGTGTAATGGTCGCCTCCGAGAAAATCGAGCAGGAGGGCGATACCTCCCGACGTGGCGCTTCCCTGAGAGTAGGTTCCCCCCGTATATACATCGCTTCCCGAAACATCGGCAAGCACGGAGAGGCTGTTGCCGTTTGCAAATCCCTGCGAGCAGTTTTCCGCATGGTAGACATCGTTGCCGTTCACGTCTGCAAGCACGGATATGCCGCCGGCGGCGGAGCATCCCTGGGAGTGTCCTCCGGCAGAATAAACGTCGTCGCCGTTCAAATCGAGCATCAGGGATATGCCCGCGCATGCATACGACTGGGACCAGTCATCGGAGGAATAGAAATCGTCGCCGGAAACGTCTATCAGCATATCCATGTTCATGAAGGAACTGGCAAGGCTGCCCTGGTAACGGTCGTTTCCCGATACATCGAGTATGAGGGATGCGTCCTGCCGTTCATCCCCGCTTCCATTTCCGTATCTTGATTTGACGTTGTAAACATCGTTTCCGCCGAGGTCGATTATAAGGGAATGAACGCCCGTATATGCGTCCTCCCCCCCGCCCCCGACAACTATGAGGCCCGATGGGTCCTGCAATACTGTTCCGGTGTAGGTGCTGCCGTATTTCTCGATTGCGGGAAGGGCATGCCTCACGGATTGAACCAGCGAGAAACCCGCTCCCACCATCTCCTCTCTGTCCACTTTCCCGGTTATTATCGAGAGTTTGTCGGACTCGCTGTAGAAAAGGTCGAGATTGGGAAATATGTTCATCCTCTCGGTTATCGCATTCTTGAGGAGGGAGAGCATGTCGGATTGCGTTTCGTTGTTCGATTTCAGGAACTCCTTCTCGTCCCCGGATATGTCCCTGGTTGCCCTGCGGGACGATAGCGTGGCATCGTTCAGCGAATAGATTATGAGGGCTATCGCCTGGCGCAAATCATCGGGGAGCATGTCAAGTTTGCCGAAGAATTCCTGGATTTCCCGGGCGCTTATGTTTATGCCGTTTATTCCGTAGAACTGGAGAATTGCATCCTCGAGCCACATCTGGTTTTTCTGGTAGAGCATGTCAACATCTCCTGTTTCGGAAACAAGTTCCATCGTCAGGTTTCCCGGGAGGGCAAAATTTATGTTGCTCATTGCGGATGGAATGGCACCTATGAAGAGCGAGATATTCTCGAACGAGGGCATGTCCGCTACCGGCTGTTCTTTTATGTTTCCGTCGCCGGAACTACCGAATGCGCCAGATATTGACGGCATTAGCAGAACCAGTGCTATCAAAACATAAACCCCTTTCATCTCTTCCTTATCCAAAATATATGATAGGTATAAGTAGATTTTTGTTTTTGAGATATAGTAAGAAAAAATTTTAAATATAAACTACAGTTGGCAGGGTATCATGGACTCGATAGAGGAGTATGCAGAGGGGAATGGTTTTCGCATTCTGGAGATGACCAAAAGTGTTGACGAGAAATCTGCCGAGGAAGGGGGAATGCCCGAAACCATAGGGGCCGCCTATGTGGAGAAGGACGGCATAGTGTACCTTCTCAAGAAGAACAAATCCATGGAGCGTATAGGAACTCTCGAGTACTGGAATAAGATAATGGAATTCAAACCGGTGGATAAGGTTGCAAAAATAAACACCGATATCAAACACGGGAGGGACCTTGTCAGCTGCGGGCTGTGCGATGCTCACAAAAACACCACGGCTCTTCTTAATGTTGTTGTGACCAACAGATGCGATTTGAGATGCTGGTACTGCTTTTTTTACGAGGAAAAGGCGGGATTTGTTTACGAGCCCGGACTGGATGAAATACTTGACGGCATCAGGGTTGCGGAGAAATTCAACGGATACGTTCCTCCCATACAGATAACCGGCGGGGAGCCTTCCATGAGGGACGACCTTGACAGGATAATAGCCGAATCCGTGAAACTCGGCTCGTCCCATGTCCAGCTGAACACAAACTCGGTTTCCATCGGAATAGATTATTTCGAAAACCCGCAGAAGGCGGCGGAGAAGGTTTCCAGATGGAGGGATGCTGGATTGAAGACCATATACACATCGTTCGACGGCATAAGTCCGGATTCGAACAGCAACCCGAAGAACCACTACGAGATGCCCTTTGCCCTGCAGGCATACACGGAAGGAGGGATAAGAAGCATCGTTCTTGTTCCCACCGTCAGCCAGATAAATCTGAAGGAGACGCCGGATATTGTGAGATTCGGAATGCACAACGTGGGGAGGGGCATAAGGGGTATAAACTTCCAGCCCATCTCTCTTGTCGGGCTGACAAAAAAGGGTGACAGGGAAAAACTGAGGGTTGTCCAGTCGGACATAGTCGATGAGATTAAAAAGAAATTCAACTTCGGAATGGAGGCATGGTATCCCGTGCCCACGGTGGCATCGCTGGCAGACGTGATAGGAAAGGAGCCCCACATACATTTCTACAACAACGAGAAATGCGGTATAGCAACGTATGCATACATTGACCGTGACAGAAACAAATTGATTCCAATAACAGAGTTCGTGGATGTGGACAAACTGATGAAGGAGATATGGGAACTCGACCACAGCATTCTCAAGAAGGTGATATTCGGTGCGAAACTCCTGCCAAGTGCAATCAAATACGAGAGTTTCAAGAAAGCGTTTTCCGAGAAGGTTCTCGACTACATAGTGCAGGATGAACTTCCCAATGGTAACAAAATATCCGACATGCTCGAAGGAGTCATAGAGAAGGGGGATTACTCCCACCTCAGAACATTCCATCACAACTTCATATTCTTCGGCATGATGCATTTCCAGGATTACTACAACTATGATGTCAACCGTGTCCAGAGATGCAGCATACATTACTCGGCGGGCTCGAGAACCATACCGTTCTGTACCTACAATGTTTTCCCGTCCATCCACCGCGACAGGTTCTTGAAAAATCACAAACTTGAAGGGGATATGAACGAGGCGCTCAAGGAGAAATCATTGAAGACAAAGGAGAGGGTTGTTGAATTCAGAAAGAGGAAGGACGAGATAGTCGAATCCCCGATTTACAAGGAAGTCTACGATCTCGATGACTGGAAATAAATAAAAGAGCGGGCTCGAGGGGATTCGAACCCCTGACCGACAGGTTAAGAGCCTGCTGCTCTACCTAGCTGAGCCACGAGCCCCGGTGAAATGCAATATCGGATTCAATATAAAAATTTAATGTTATTTTACTCCGCCCTTGATATGTACTTTGCGTCTATATCGTCGGATATGCACACTTCCCTGCTTGCCTTTCGTATGTCCACGCCATCCTCCATTGCACGGGCTGCATCTATCCTGAGTATCACGGGATTTTCCGTTCTGACCTTCCCGGCTTCCATTGCCTTTTCCATGCTCTCGCTCAGATGAACCTTTGTTCTGTCCGTGGGAAACAGACCCTGCTCGAGAACGATTTCCGCCTCCTCCTCCGTGACGGGGTAGAAAAGCTCGTCCGCATCAGCGGGCGGCAAATCCGTCAGGTCGATGTCTATCGTGTGGGCGTAGGTGGCGCGTATGCGTCCTGCCATCGCCTGGTATCTTCCCTTCTCGTCCGTCTCCACTATTGCCATTATGTGTTTCTTTCTGAGCCAGTGGAAGTTAAGGCGGGTGTTCTTTATGGCGTTGACCATGTCGTCTATGTCAACCCATCCGTGTTCGTCCATCTCGACGTCGAACTGCTCGGGGAAATGCCTGAGTATGCCTGCCATTGTACCGCTCAGCTTCTTTACCTCGCGGTCGTTCATCAAAAACTTTCCCTTCTCCTCGCATACGGGGCATTTCTCGCCCCTGTAATAGCCGTGGTCGGCACATTCAGCTAACATTTTATCACTTTTTTAACTCTCCAAGTGTGGTCTTTCTCTCGGCAAATGCGTTGTGTTTGTGTATGGACTCCAGACTCTCGTTTCTTGCAAGCACCTCGGTGTCATCCGGCAGTCCGCCGTACCTTTCCAGAACGTTTGCGAGCATGTCCCTAACCACATCCTCCACAAATTTCGGATTTTCGTGAGCCTGAACAACGACATCCTTCTCGTCGCTTCTCTTCAGGATTTCATACGTGGGCGAACTCATGGACGCCTCCGCTATGTCGATAAGGTCGTCGGCATCCACGCTCCCCCTGCTTTCCATGATTAGGGTCGATATGCTCCGCTGGTTGTGGGTCATCCTCGTATCTTTCCCGTAAGCCTCCCGTATGGTCTCCATGGCGCAGGGACAGGCGGTCATTCCCATCACCTCGACGCCTATGAACTTCTTTATTTTGCCGTCACTCGTGGCAAACACATCGGACATTATGCGGTAGGGTTCCATTGTCTTCCTTTTGCCGGGTGTTAATCTGTCGAGAAAATAATCGGCGGATGCATGGACTTCCGAGCGCGTGGCGTATTCGTGCTTCCGGAGAAGTCTGACCGCCATCTCCCCGCACAACTCCTCGAGGCTCGACGACGGCTCGCGCGCAGACTGCTCGACAACCTCCTCTATAACCTCGGAATTCCGGGATAAATCACTTCCCTTCTTTGATGCCGGCAAATCTACAAAAACCTCCATGTTCACTATCAGTTGCACGGTTTTTTCCGGCCGTTTTATGTAAACCTGTTTTTTGATTCCTTTTATGCCTACCCTGGTGAGTTTGAAACTTGAACGGGGTTTCCATGACTGCACGTCGGGCAAGCCCATGCTAGGGCAATGTGCCATGACATATTAATTTTATGCCCGTGCAAAATGTTGGCAACCCGTTTGCCGGATTTTCTCGCTGTTTACCCTTGTGGTAAAAATCCGGAAAGATTAATCTGTCTTCCTCTTGGATATATGAAAATGGCAGCCCGCAAACAATGCAGGGGGAGGGATTCGAACCCTCGGACTTCTTCAAGACAGGATGTCCCAT
>CAZOAF010000017.1:0-12554 GCA_964577775.1 uncultured Thermoplasmatales archaeon
CTTTGACGGCAGTTCCCCCGATAATAGTTTATCTTCTGGGTGTCAAAAACTTTGCCGATGTTCTGGCCTTTGTTGGCGGCACCGGCGATATGCTGGCATTTATCATACTTCCAATATTGATTTTGCTCGTGAAAAAATTCTTAAAGTAAATCTCTAAATTTTTCAGATTGGATTCGAGCATCCCGTTTTTAAATCCAAAATTTATCTGCATCCAGATGTTGCATAACAATATGACCGAAAAAAGGAATAAACTCAAATCAAAAGACTCGTTTGGTTGTTATAAAATTTCAGGAATGTTTTTCCTCCAATACTTGGTGTAAAAGTACAGATATATAACATGGAGTCTCCTGCAGCCTTTCCGCTACCTGTAGGGATAAGAGAGAGGAGAAGGTTTAAGGATAGCCTCCTATCTTCAAACTCGGGTCTCCGAACAGCACCCACTCCTGCGCCGTCTTGCAGTTTACAAGGTCGTCCGTATTGGGATTGTCCGCCCAGTTGGATGCCCAGTTTATGGGGAATTTGTTCAGATAATCGGTCACCGTCGTTGCCCAGGTTTCCCCGAGCATATCCTTTCCGTAGTGGTTGTATACCTCGAAGAAATGGGTCTCCATCCATCCGCCCAGATACTGTATGCAGTCGGGTATGCCGTCGGGAACGCTGTCGGGAATCTCGTCCACCGGACCATCGCCCACGGTTCCGTATCCGAGACCGGTATTGCCGATGGTCGCTATCGAGCCGCCGTTTGCATTTCTCGTGAACAGCCATCCCCAGCACTCCGGGGACATGTCTCCGAGATAGTATGCCCTTATACCCTCCTCCAGAAACTTGAACAAACTGACGTTGAACTGGCTGTTGTGGCAGCCTCCCACAACCAGAACGGGAAGCTTGTACCCGTTATCGAGATTTCGGATATTCTTCAGACCGAAATCAATCCATGTATTGAAATCATTGTGGGGATGCGTTGCCCATGACGCGGGATTCCCGTGGCCGCTGAAATAAATGAATCCCTCACCTTCGGAAAGCGCATTCTGGGCGTTCTCCGGCGTGAACTCGATGTCTCCGCCCTCAACCCATATCCTCGTCTGCTCGAATCCGTCCATGAAACTCAGAGCATGGTCTGTTTCAACCTGTCCCTCTATGTAATCCGTTCCTATCTCCGGAATGTCATCCTCGAATGAATCGCCGCCTATGACAACCATCCTGTTGAACCAGTCCTGCCCGTACGTCGAGGTTTCGTATTTTATTATCTTGTCGACCATTGTGCTGACCTCGAACTTGTACCTGCACGGAAGTCTGCCCACATAGACATCCGGATGCAAATCGAGCACATCCTCGTTTTTGATGTTCCACTCGCCGAATATGCCGTTGCCGTTTGAATCCCAGTCCTCGAACACCGGCTCGCCGTTATCATATTTGTATATATCTGCATAGTAAAGGTCGCTCACATAGCCTGCTTCCCAGCTGGAATTATCATCAAGGTGGGAGTATCTGACAGGCACGTACCACGAATGGAGCCTCTGCCCCCTCATGCCGCCCACAAGAAGCACATACTTTATCCCCCACTGCCCGATTGCATCTTTTATGTAATATTTTATCTTCTCCGCATCGTCCCGTCCTCCCGTCGTGCTGTATATGTCTTCGGTGTTCGCCAGAACCGTCCTCACGCCGTGGCTTTCCTTGTGCTCGACAAGCGGCTGAAGTGCATCATTAAATGCGGAGGGCGCTATGACAAGCAGGTCATAGACATCCGGGAATGACACCTGCCTTTCCTCGAATCTGATGTTTATGTCCATGTCTGTCGCATACTCCAGCTTGCCGGAGGCGGGCGAATATCTCGCAGGATGCATCTCGACGGTAACGAATATGACATGTTTGCCGTTCTCTATTCCTGCATAAATCCCATAGTTGAACCATCCGTCCGGATACCAGTCGGATGAGTCGTAAACATTGCTGTTTTCCTTCAATTCGACTTTTTCGCTTCCGTCCATTCTAACCGCTCCCAGCGAAGGCGCGATTTTCCCGCCAATACTGTATTCTGACACGCCGGAAACCGAGCATTCGACGTTCTTTATATTTGTCCCGAATGGAAATGTGAATGTTTTTACAGCCACCGGCATGGACGGCTCTCCAGAACTCATGGTGTAGTGGTCCGCCTCCCTTACAACGAGGGCCGAATATTTTTCCCCGGTCACAATGACGGGTTCCGAGAAGCTCATGTGATATGTTCTCCCTCCCATTCCCTCATCGGCATTCGGCCCGCCGCCGCTGCCCGCCGCCCCGCCTGGCTGCATGCCCGCCAGGGGGATGCTTGCCATCAGTAATGCCACAATTCCCATACTCAATATTGCCTTCGTTCTGTTCATAATCTTGCCTCCAGACATAAAACGGCAATCGCTTTTTAAAACTGTTGGGAAGTGTTGCCAATATATTTATACGAAATTTGAATTTCCGCATGGTTTTATGGGAAATATAAACGTTGCATTGCTCGGGGAAAGGGGCTACGGAAAGGAACTCGGCAAGAAAGGGACGGAGACCGACATAACCTTCTACAATCTGAAGAAGGGGAACGACACGGTCACGATGATGGAACCGTCATCCTATCCGGACAAGCTTTCATCCCTCTTCTATTCAATAAGCCTTGCGGATTTTGTGGTTTTTGCCGTTTCTGACATAGATGCATATCTCGGGGAGCAACTTGTAGCCGCCGCCTCCGCAGGCATAGAAAATGGAATCTTCGTGCTGAAGAATTACCACACCCCGGATGAGATAAAACCGCTGATAAATAACATGCCATTTGAAGATTACCGGTTTTTCGAGGACGACCCCATAAAAATAAGGGAATTCCTGATGGATATTGCAGGGCGCAGGAAGAGCGACGAAGATAAGGGGGGAACGGTGGTTATAGACCATTTCTTCAACGTGAAGGGTGTCGGGGCTGTCATTCTGGGTACCGTGACCTCGGGGAGCATAAGGAAGCACGACGACCTTGATTTGCTGCCCCTCAACCGGAAGGTCCATGTCCGCTCGATACAGAAGCATGATGATGATTTCGACATTGCAAACAGGGGCGATAGAGTGGGTCTGGCATTGAAGAACGTGGAGAGTGGCGAACTGCAGCGGGGCGACGTGCTGACATCCGAGGAGCTGGAGATTAGCAGAAAACTGAATTTGAATCTGGAGAAAAACAGATACTGGAAGAGGGACATAAAGGAGGGCATGATTCTTCACATTGGCCACTGGATGCAGTTCATGCCCGCAAGGGTGGAGAAATCGGGGGAACGACTGGAACTGGCACTTGAAAAGCCGGCGGTCTATAAGCCCGGCGATTCATTCTTCATCACTCATCTGGATGCGGGAATCCCCCGGGTGGTGGGTGGCGGAAAGGGAGAAGGGTCAGTATGAGACAACGCCCCGGACTCCCTTGCTTTCCCTTATCTTCGAAATCATGCTGCCAGGAAGCGGCTTTTCCGTGACGATGAAGAGACGGGGTTCCTTCGAAAGACGGAAGTCGTCAACTATTGCCTGACGTATGCTTATCTTCGCCTTTGCGATGATGGATGAAACGGAGGCAAGTATGCCGGGCATGCTCGCATCAACAGGTATTATCTCCACAACCCCCCAGTTCATGTGAGGGGCAACTTCCTTGAGATGGCATGTCGGCTGAAGCATCATGAATATTTTTCTCAAATCCTTGTTTTTCTCTATGGTCTCCACGGTGCTGACAACCGCCCTTCTGTCCACGCCCACCGCCCTTGCAATCTTGGAATGGGAAAGTTCTATATTTCCGCAGAAAACGGCGTTTCCCTCAACTCTCAATCCGTACATGAGAAGGAGTTCCGCCACCTTCTGCTGGGCAGGAAACTTCTGGAAGGAAGAGTACAACTTCTTCCACATGGGCATATATCCGAATGGCGTATAAAAAGCTGCTTTATACAAAAACATTCATTAAAGTAAGTTTCTATACATCATTGTATATTTTTATACAAAGTTTTAAATATCGTTTTCCGATATCGGTTCATGAAAACGAAAAACATGCTGGATGAGAATGATATACCGAAGAAGTGGTATAACATACAGGCGGATTTTAAATTGCCTCCATCTCCGCCTCTCAATCCGCAGACACTCGAGCCGTTGAAACCGGAAGACCTTTCCGTCCTTTTTCCCAAGGAACTCATTCGCCAGGAAATGAGCAGGGAACGGTGGATCCCCATACCGGAGGAAATCAGGGACATATACCGTCTGTGGAGACCCACCCCCCTTTACAGGGCGAGAAGACTCGAGAAGGCGCTAAAGACTCCCGCAAAAATCTACTATAAATGGGAAGGAGTCAGCCCGCCGGGCAGCCACAAACCCAATACTGCAGTTGCCCAAACATATTACAACGCAAAGGAGGGAATAGAACGCCTCACCACCGAAACGGGCGCGGGGCAGTGGGGCTCATCCCTTGCGTTTTCCACATCACTTTTCGACATGGACTGCACGGTATATATGGTAAAAATAAGTTACGAGCAGAAACCATACCGCAAGGTTCTCATGCAGACATGGGGGGCGGAAGTCATCCCAAGTCCCAGCAATAAGACGGAATCGGGCAGGAAAATGCTGGAACAGTTTCCCGAAACAACCGGAAGTCTCGGAATGGCAATAAGCGAGGCTGTCGAGGATGCGGCAACACATGACAACGCACACTATTCCCTGGGCTCCGTGCTCAATCACGTTGCCCTTCACCAGACGGTCATAGGTCTCGAGATGAAAAAGCAGTTCGAGATGCTTGACGAATATCCGGATGCGGTCTTCGGGTGCGTCGGCGGCGGCAGCAACTTTTCGGGAGGGAGTTTCCCTTTCATCATGGACAAACTGAAAGGTAAAAGCGATGTGAGAATTGTGTCCTGCGAGCCCATGGCATGCCCTACCTTAACGAAAGGAATTTACCGTTACGACTTCGGCGACACGGCAGGGCTTACCCCACTGCTGAAGATGTATACACTTGGTCATACTTTCGTTCCCCCGGGCATACACGCCGGCGGGTTGAGGTACCATGGAGATGCCCCCCTGCTGTGCCAGCTCACCGAGGAAGGGTACATGGAGGCGGAGGCATTCCATCAGAACGAAGTCTTCGAGGCTGCAAAGCTCTTTGCCAGCACCGAGGGATTTGTCATTGCACCCGAATCGGCGCACGGGTTGAAGGGTGTCATCGACGAGGCGGTTAAATGCAAGAAAACCGGAGAGGAGAAGGTGCTCTGCTTCGTGAACAGCGGACACGGTCATTTCGACCTCTCCTCCTACGATGCGTACAACTCCGGAGGACTTGTTGACTACGAGTATCCGTCCGAACTCATCCAGGAAGCGCTGAAGAACCTGCCGGAAATATGAAGAAGATAGGCTTTCTCGTGAATCCCATAGCCGGCATGGGCGGGCGTGTCGGTCTGAAGGGCACGGACGGCGTGGCGGAGGAGGCGGCAAGGCGCGGCGCCGTCCCGGTCGCCGGCGGGAGGGCACGGGAGGCGATGGAAGGAGTTGAAAGATATGCCGAAATAATGACATGCTCGTCCGTCATGGGAGAAGATTACCTGAAAAGAAATTTCGAGGTGGTTTACAGCACATCGGAAAGGACATCCGCGGATGACACGAGAAATGCATGCAGGGAATTTATCAAAAGAGATGCGGATGCAATCATTTTCTGTGGTGGAGACGGGACGGCAAGAGATGTGCTGAGCGTGGTGGGAAAGAGAGTTCCCATTCTCGGCATTCCTGCAGGCGTGAAGATGCATTCATCCGTTTTTTCCATCACCCCGAATGCGGCAAACAGGATAATGGTAAAATTCCTGCATGGTAATGCCTCTCTGGTGGAAACAGAGGTGATGGATGTCGACGAAACTTCCTTCCGCAGGGACAAGATGAAGATAAAACTGTACGGATATGCCATCTCGCCGTACGATAGAATCCTCATGCAGATGGGAAAAGAGAGTTATACAGCCGGCGAGGAAGTTTACAAGGCAGGGATAGCATCCTTTCTGTCTCTTGTTATGAAAAGGGGAACATACGTTCTCGGCGGCGGGAGCACAACCGGGAGAATTGCAGACGAATTGGGCATAGAAAATACGCTGCTCGGGGTCGATGTGGTGAAGGACGGAAAATTAATCGTCAGGGATGCGTGCGAGGATGAGATACTCGAAAATCTGAACGGCGGCAAGAACAGGATAGTTGTGAGCCCCATCGGCAGGCAGGGATTCGTATTCGGAAGGGGAAACCAGCAGATAAGCCCCAAAGTGATAGAAAAAGTGGAAGTGGAGAACATAATCATAGTTTCAACGCCTCACAAACTTTCCCAGACACCCTACCTATTCGTGGACACGGGTAGCAACACCCTGAACAAAAAATTGAGCGGATGGAGAAGTGTGGTCACGGGATTCGGGATAGCGGAAAGAAAGAAGGTTCTGAGTGCGTAGTTTTCATCAGTTGTCCTTCACCAGCAGCATGGATTTTATGAAATCCTGGCGGTTGAACGTTTCCACAACTTTGAATCCGCGGGGAACGAATTCATCCTTTCCATAAACTCTGTCCATGGAATCCCACGGCTTGCGTGCAACGATTTTCGTGTTGTCTCCCGTTTCTTTCCGTATCCTTCCAAATACCTTCTCCCTTGGCTCCACGCCAAGAGATATGACAATTACATCGAATCCGGAGAGGTCATAAGACAGGGCATCTCCGTTCTCTATCCGTATCTTCCCTTCCAGCCCGTATTTCTTTACCATTTCTCTTGCTTTTTCAACGGCTTTGCCGTCCCTGTCAATGCCCACAAATGATGCATCCATGTTTCCTGCAAGTATCAAAAGGGTGTTTGGAACAGCCCCGCATCCAACGTGAAGCACTTTGTGATTTTTTTCTATGCCGACCATTTCGAATTCGTCAAGTGTCATCTTCTCGAAAAATTTCGTGTAAATCCTGCCGAAAAAATTCGTGGAAAGGATTTTTTCCAGCGTGCGAAGCATGACATCATGGACGCCCTTGCTTTTCTTTGCCATCCATGAATGAATGGCCGGGGATTTTAAAAAAGTATACAGCAGGCAGAAACATGACACTGCATATCACGACTTCCGGAAAAATGCTATTTCACGTTGTTTTCCTATATTAAGTATACATATTATCTATACTTAATAAAATAAGAGAACTGTTTTGCAATATCGTACCCCGCTGCATGGGAATGAATGAACGATTCGGTATATTTAGTATATGTAATACCTATATTGTATGGGTTTGATATACTATTTTAGTAAATCATAACATTTTCCCGATTTCATGATACCGGGTGTCACTGTGGGTGACGGCTCGCTGTTGCCAAATGACGCAATTCACCACAAATTACCGAATGCCACCCCGTTTACCGGGTTTTCGGGCATAAAACAGCCATTTTTCACAAAATTTATATAAAATACCCCGATTTAAGTGTCCAACGGTAAACCGATGGACACTTCAGGGATGGGAAAATGAAGAGAATTGCGATATATACGCGTGTTTCCACGGAGGATCAGGCAAAGGAGGGCTTTTCGCTCGATGCCCAGATGGAGAAACTCCAGGCATACTGCAGTGCAAGGGGGTGGGAAATCGCGGGCAAGTACGTGGACAACGGATACAGCGGCAGGGACACGAACCGTCCCGCCTACCGTAAGATGATGGAGGATATTGACGGGTGGGACGCGCTGCTTGTGATGAAGATGGACAGAATCCACAGGAACAGCAAGAATTTCATGACAATGATGGAGTTGCTGAACGAGAAGGGCAAGGAATTCGTTTCCATGACCGAAAGTCTGGATACATCCACTGCCATGGGCCGTTTTGTGATGGATATCATTCAGCGCATAGCACAGCTGGAGAGCGAGCAGATAGGCGAGCGCGTCTATGTGGGCATGCGCCAGAAGGCGAAGGACGGCAAGGGAATGTTAGGCTCGCCCGCGCCCTACGGGTACGAATACAGGGACGGACATTTTGTCGAGGTGGCGGAGGAAATAGATGTTGTCAGAAAAATATACGCGATGTATTTGAATGGAAAATCCCTGGGTGATATCACATCCTGGCTGGAGGGGGAGGGGATAAAAACGAAAAAGAGGGGGAAGTGGGACAAAAAGACGGTTGCAAGGATACTCTCCAACCCCATATACTGCGGGCTGGTGGAGTGGGAGGACATAATCGTTCCCGGCGAGCATAACGAGGTCGTAAGCGTTGAGGAATTCAACAGGGCACAGAAATTGAAGCATGAAAAGGCAAGGCGAAAGGGCAAAAATTTTGTGATAGGAAAATCCCTGGGAAAAGAGATTATATCTTAATAGTTTATTTAGACTATTATAAATCTATATAACATATACTTACAATACTATAACGCAATATTGCTGTTCCCGTGATGCCGCCCGGAAGAATACAGTAAACAAAATAACAATTCTTAGTATATATTTTATATATACTGAATATACTTAGTATAAGTTAATTCAATTTTCCCTGCTTTTTGACATTTCGAGGGCAATCTCTCTCAAAATTTTTGTTTTGCTTTCGGTCTTGTCGACAAGCACCTGCCCCTCCCTCTTCCACCACCTGCCGGGATATGCCTTGTTCTCCTTGACTGGATTGAGTCCGAGTTTCTTTGCAGCTTTGACTATCTCATCCGCGGAGGCGTTGGGAACGGCAATATCCTTTGCAACCCGCCTTCCATCTCCCCTGCTCCTTCTTCTGTCAAAGTATGCGGGCCACAGAACATATCTGTCTTTATCAGGCATTTTTTATCAGTACGGCATTTATGCATCCGTCCTGCCCCGGGCGCGAGGTTACCTTTGCCTTTCCGAGTTCCGTTTCTATGACGGCCCCCTTCGTTATGATATCCCTTCTGACATAATGCGGATTTGCCGGATTCTCCAGGATATCTTTTATCTCCACCTTCTTAGTCACGTTTGTCTCGGGGTCGGTAACATTTGCAACATTCGTTGCGAGAACTCTGACTCTCGGGTTGTTCCCCCTTACCCTGACCTTCTTGTGACGGGGTTCCCCGAGCACGGGAATATTCTGTTCTCTTCCGAGCTCGTACCTTCTCTTTTTTCTTGCGAGTTTCAATCTCCCGCCCGTTTCTTTCCTTCTAGATTTGCCTTGCCATCTCATTTAAATCCCTCTAACCATTTCCATTTTTCATCAACATCTTTCTGGATTTCGTCCAGTATGTCCGTCCTTTTTTCCGGCTTGAACAGGTGACGGAATCTTCCCTGCATCTTCAAATATTCCTCCACGGGTTTCCGCTCCTTGGGCCAGTATGTAACGTTTATCTTGTTCATATCAGATCCCTCGAGTTCCCACAACGGGAATACGCCCGTCTCGACAGCCATTCTGGAGAGTTCCACGCTCATATCGCTCGGGTGGCGCCATCCCGTGGGGCACGGCGAGAATATCTGTATGAATGAAGGACCTTCCGTATCAACGGCTTTCTTCACCTTCTTCTTCAGGTCATTGTATTTCGCTATTGTCGCGGTTGCGGTGTAAGGTATGTCATGTGCCGCAACTATCGCCGCTATCGGCTTCTTCTTTTCCTTCTTGCCGATACTGACTTTTCCCGCAGGCGACGTGGTGGTGGACGCGGCAAACGGTGTGGACGAGCACCTCTGTATGCCCGTGTTCATGTATGCCTCGTTGTCGAAGACTATGTATGTCACGTTGTTTCCCCTCTCGAGCATCCCGCTGAGAGCCTGGAATCCGATGTCGTATGTCCCGCCGTCGCCCCCGAACGCAAGGATGTTCACACCCTCTCTTTCACCCAGTTTTTTGAGCGCGACATCTATGCCCGAGGCAACAGCCGCTGCGTTCTCAAATGCAGTATGAATCCACGGTATCTTCCACGCTGTTTCCGGATATGCCGTTGTCATTACCTCCAGGCAGCCCGTTGCGTTGGCGACGATTGTGTTCGGGCCCGCAGCCTGCAGGACCATCCTGACCGCGGTTGCCATGCCGCAGCCGGCGCATCCCCGGTGCCCGGGTGAAAGCAGGTCATCGCTTGCCATTTACTTCACCTCCTTGAGATTTATCCATGTGACCATCTCGGCGTTTCCGGTCTCCATGGCTTTTTTTGCCTTATCCGCCATCGTGAAGAAATCATCCTGTGTTATATCCCTTCCGCCAAGTCCGAGAATGAAGTCCATGATGATGGGTTTTTCCCTCTCGTTTATGAGAGCGCCCGAAACCTCGGCAAACACCGCCCCTCCGAATCCAAATGATATATTGCGTTCAACCACCGCGAGAACCTTTGCCTTCTTTGAAAGCGATTTTATATCGTCAAACGGGAACGGGCGAAATACGGTCAGTTTTGCGGTTCCAACCTTCATTCCCTTTTCCCTCATCGAATCCACCGCGGCACGTGCGGTACCGCTCATGGAACCCATCGTGAGGAAAATGATGTCCGCATCGTCTGTTCTGTACTCGCTCACCTTCTCGTATTTTCTACCGAATTTACCGTGAAACTCGGAAAACACCTCGTCTATCACTTTTTCCGCGTTTTTCATTGCCTCCCACTGCTGGTACTTGAATTCCGTGTAATGTGCAGGGGTGCCGAAGGAACCGAATGTCATCGGGTTGCGCACATCGAGCTTGAGCGCGGGTTTGTACGGGGGCAGAAAATCGTCCACCTCCTCCTGCAGCGGCACGTCCACACCCTCCATCGTATGGGTCAAAACGAATGCATCAAGCCCCACCAGGGAGGGCAGCAAAACGCGGTGGTCCTCGGAAATTTTGAATGCCATTATCATCAAATCGAGGGCATTCTGGTTGTTCTCCGCATAGAACTGGAGCCATCCGCTATCCCTCTCCGCGATGGTGTCCTGATGGTCGCACCATATGTTGATAGGGGCAGATAGTGCTCTGTTCCCAACCGCCGTGACTATTGGCAACCTCATCCCGGAGGCGATAAAGAGCATCTCGCTCATGAGTTTGAGTCCCTGCGAGGCGGTAGCGGTGGCAACCCTTGCGCCCGAGGCACTTGCACCTATCGCGGCACTCATTGCACTGTGCTCCGACTCGGTGAGCAGGAGTTCCGCATCCATTTCCCCGTTTGCAATGTATGTTGAAATCTGCTCGGGAAAAAGAGTCGAGGGCGTTATCGGGTATGCGGGAACCACATCAACCCTTGCCAGTTTGGCGGCAACGGCAGTTGCAAAATTTCCCTTGACAACCTGCTTTGTACCCATAATATCACTTCTCCTCCTCTACCATATGGATGGCATCGAACGGACATTCGCGAGCACATATGCCGCACCCCTTGCAGTAATCGTAATCTATTTTCACGGGTTTCTTTGCCTTTGCATCTGCTTTCTCTATCGCGCTGTCGGGACAGAACTGCCAGCATATGTTGCAGAACTTGCATTTTTCCTCGTCAAGCACGGGTTTCAACGTCCTCCACGAGCCCGTCTTGTAGTTCATCGCACTTCCCGGGGTTGTTACAACGGCACCCATGGTGACTTCTTCATCGTTCATAATCCCACCACCTTTTCATAAGCGGCTTTTGCAGCCTTAACATTTTCCTCCTTCTTTGCAGGTGACATCTCCATGACGGCTTTGGCCACGGAATCTATCGACACGTTTCCGACAGCCCTTGCATACGCCCCGAGTATCGCGGTGTTGACAATGGGATTTGTCTGCGTGCCGAGTCTGTGCTCGACGGCAATGGACGTGGCATCCACGGTATAAATCTTTGCATCGCCGAAGTCAAATTCCGACGGCTCCTTTCTCGTATTTATTATAACCTTCCCGCCCGCCTTCAGCCCCCCGCCGACATTCGCCTCCTTCAACTCTATAAGGCTCGGGTCCTGAATGACAACCGCATCAGGTTCGTATATCTGGTACTTTATGTCTATGGGTCTATCGTCCATTCTCAGAAAGGCAGCCACGGGTGCACCCCTCCGCTCGACCCCGAAAATGGGGAATGCCTGAACGTACTTGCCCTCGCTGAATGCGGCGACGGAAAGTATGTTGGCGGCGGTAACAGCGCCCTGACCACCTCTACCATGGAAACGCACCTCGTACATGATAATCCGTGCATGAAATAAGGAACTACTAAATAAAATTTGGCATGAAAAACAGGGGGCAAGTCAGGAGGATTTTTGACGTGCCGGAGTGGGAAAGAGGGGAGTGTGCCCCGCTTTAACTCCACAAATCCGCAAGTTCACCGAAAAATCAAAAATGTAGAGTTAAAAAGAGGTCAGGAACTGGATTCTTGATGTTGCCCTGTTCTGCCGGAAGCGAACCTTGCCCCCCAGCCCCGATAAGTGCGGAGAAACACCTTAAGCATGAACGACTTACCTCAAAACCTTTTACCTCCTTCCATTTAAATTTGCTTTGATTATTTCTCTTTTTTACGTAACCTTTCACCAGATCCATCTATTAAAGTTTCTCACCCATCCCTGCTTTCCATGCAGGAATCATATCTATCTTTCCCCATTCTGTTTCGACAGTATTCTCGGTGTTTTTCGTAATAATAATCCCTCTCCCCGAGCCATATTTTTTCATGAACTTGATGACAGGAGCCATATCCC
>CAZOAF010000018.1:0-11446 GCA_964577775.1 uncultured Thermoplasmatales archaeon
CATATTACGAGCAGGCGAAGATAATCGACCCCGTATTCGGCGTGGGTTATTCCATACTGGGCCTGGGTTCTGCAACCGGCTTTTCCATCGCCGACATAGACAACGACGGGCAGAACGAGGTGGGCGTGGCATGGGGCCGCCATTTCTCCGCGTTCAGGTGGGACGGTAGCAGATATGAGAAGATCGGGATGTATGTTGTCACGGATGACAGGGGATGGGAGACCACCCTTGACTGCGTGGTCGGGGACTGCGATAACGACGGCAAGAACGAGGTCGTGGTGACAGGCGGATATACCAATCCCGACACTCCGGAAGTTCTTGTTCTGGGCTGGGACGGCGAGAAGTTCGTCAGGGAAAGCGAGTGGAATGCACCGGGCGATGAAAGCGTGTATTTCCCGTGGATTGCAGATGTTGACAATGACGGTGATAACGAGATAATATGCAACACGAATGAAACCGTTGTGCTGAACTGGAACGGTTCGTCCCAATCCTGGGAGCCCACGGTTGTTGCGAGATACGGCGATGCCGAGATATACCCGTTCGGATGCGTGTCGAAGGACAGCAACGGCAACGGAATCCCCGATATTCACGTCACTTTCTATGCCCCGGAACTCAGAATATTCGAGTGGAACGGCACTGCCTACGAGGAGAAGTGGAGTCATTACTGGGAAGGCGAGGAGGGAACAATCGAGGCAATAGACATCGGCGATGTGGACGGCGACGGCGTTCAGGAGGTATGCGTCGGAACGAATTACGTCCACATACTCCAGTGGAACGGAACAACTTACGAGGAGGAACACGTGATAACGGACACATACGGCCTGCTTGCCGTTACGTGCGTGGGCGACTTCGACAACGACGGTAAAATCGAGATAAATGCGGGTGCAGTCGGGGTGTCGTTCCCCGAGCAGTACAAATCATGGATTTTCAAGTACGGGGCAAATTGACAATCGATTATTTTTTAATGTGTCAGCGAATATAGGTCTGGTGAAAAATGTCGGGTAAAGGCTTTGCAACGGATGCGATATTCATTTTCTATCTGGTCATAGTGCTTCCGCTGGTATCTTTCATCTATTTTGCATACTCTCTCACGAATCTCGAAACCATGTGGGTCGTCGTGGGTGCTGCGATACTCTGGGCAATCATGATACCGTACCCTCTGTACTGGTATCTGAACAGGAAACTGGGCGGCGATTGAACCAAAAATATTTATTTACGGAAAGTCGTTTACCCTCATGGAATACGACATCAGGGAATTTCCCGGGCTCTACATAGGCATGGGCGATATAGTCACCGACGACGGAGAGAAGATAGGAGAGTGCATATTCAGCCTGGAGATATTGATAGGTGGCGGCGAGGGGGGGCTGGAGGCGGAGGGGGCATTTGTGGAGTTCACGGACGGGGGGTTAAATCTCTCGCCGGAGAAAAGGGAGATTCATTTCAAGATGTCGGGAGTTCTGAGCAGGGACCACGAGTTCTACGTAACATCCTTCCCGTGTTTCACGAACGCCCTTCTTTACCCGAAATTTGTAGTCAAGTCCCCGAAGGATATCATAGAGAATATAACCGAGGCGGGAGAGGAAGAGTAGGCTTTAAATACAAGCAGCAGATAATTCCGTATGAATGTGAAAATTCTTCCGCTGGTTCTGGCAGTTTTTATGATTTTTCCCGCCATCGTTCCCGTTGATTCGTCGGAGCATGTTGTGGCGGCGGGCCGTTACGTTTCATTCACGAAATATCTCCCTGACGGCAATACGGAAAGATTCAGCATGTTTGTCCCGTACTCCCGCAGCATATCCGATGTATGTGCCGACATGGTGAGGGGCGACCCCGCGATGCGGAATTTTGTCGACGGCACCTCCGTGAATCTTTATTTCATAATGTCGGCGGGCAGCGGTTTCCACTTCATATTTCCACCGAGCGTCATGAAGATGTCGCTGTGGGATATCAATCTGTCACTTTTCCCGTCCGGCATTTACTGCAACTATCGCGGAAGCGGCTCCGAGACGGACATAATACCGATCACGTCGGGAAATTCGACGACGATTTCCGGCGACCATAAACTTCTGACGCTCGGTTTCGTGGGCATAGTGGGATGGACGGGTCTGTTCTCAACGTCCGAGACAGGTTTTGCGGGATTCACATTGTTCGTGTGGACGTTCTGATAATCACAATCTGACGTTTGTTGCCTCCGACTCGTGCCCTATTACCTTGCTTCTTTTTCTTTTTTCCCCGGTTTTCCCCTTTTTCAGCCACACGATAAATCGGCACCCCTCGGGAAAATCGTTTTCGTTGCTCTGAACCCGTATCCTGCCTTCGAAACCTTCAACTATCTTCTTTACGAGATATAGCCCGAGTCCGCTTCCCCGGCTTCCCCTCCCCCTCCATCCCTGCTGGAATATTTTCTCCCTGGCGCCGTCGGGAAGGCCCTTGCCGTCATCCTCCACGTATATGTTCCATCCGTCCGCATTCTCCTTCGCGTATACGGTGATGTGCTGCCCGTACGAATGCTCCATGGCGTTCTTTATGAGATTCGAGAACACGTCTTCTATGAGGTCGTTCCCCCTGACAACCGCCCCCGTGGGGATGAAGATTATGTCTATGTCCCTCTTTCTCGCCTCCTCGGAATAGTGCTCTATTATGTGCCCCATGACCTCGTCCATGTTTATGTTCGCCATCTCGTTGCTGTCCCCTATGGTTTCCAGTTTCTTCACCGTCTCTATCAGTTTGTTTCCCTCCATTATCGCGGTGATTGCCTTCTTTATTGCATCCCTGTCCTTTTCCGAAAGCTCGTTGCTTTTCAGAAGTCCGAGATAACCTATGGCAATCTCGTTCTTGTTGTATATGTCATGGCGCAGGAGAGAATTGTAAAAACGGGCGTCCTCCTCGATTCTTTTCTGGCGCGTTATGTCCTGGAAAATTCCCTCTATCACCCTCCCGCCGCCGCGGGGCACCACCCAGGCGGATTCCCTGCCGAATATCGTCTTTCCCTCCCTCGTTACGTATCTTGACTCGAAATGCTGTACCGTGCCGTCCTTTTCCAGCATCTCCAGGAATTTCTGCCTGTCCTGCGGCTTCAGAAACAGACGTTCGGCGTTCATGCCCTTCAATTCCTCTTCCCTGTCGTCGTATCCGAAGATTTTCAAGAATGCGGGATTGGCTTCCAGTATCCTCCCGTCGAATGTTGTGCGGTATATTCCATCGACCGCCTGGTTCATGGTTTCCATGTACCTTTCCAGAGACAGCTCGCTCTCCATGTACAGGACGGATTTTGCCACCTCCCCTGACAATATGTCGAGGAGCAGGATATCGTCATCATCCATATTCCCCTCCACGCCCATCACCCCCAGAACCTTCTTCCCGAAGGAAAGGAGGAAATAAATCCTTCTTTTGTTCCCTGCTGCAACCTCGAATATTTCTTTTCCCGATTCCACGACCGAGAGCATTTCATCCTTTTCGAATGTCTCCCCGGCGCCCCCCTCCGCCGCAACCACGGATATCCCGCCGCCGGATAATGTGCCTATGATGCACGATTCAACGTCAAAAAATTTCGTTATGATATTCACGGATTCCATGTAGATTTCGTCTGCCGATGTTTTGCCGCCGATTTCCATTATGGCGGAGAGTTTGTCCCTGAACCTCCGGAAATGCCCGGCGGATTTTTCTTCTGCATCCTCCGCCTCCCTCTCCATGGCTTTCTTGCCTGTCATCTCCCTTATGGAGAAAATCAGCTTCTCCTCCTCCTTTATCTCGCGGATGTCTATTTCCACCGGGACCTTCACACCCTCTGCGGTAACCACGTACGCCTCGTTCCGGATGTATATGCCGTCCATTGCGTCCCTTGACTGTTTTCTCACCTCCGGTGCGTAATCCTCGTCTATGAAATCGAATATGTTCCTCCCCCCTATCTCCCTGTATCCGAGCAGGGCCGAGCATTCGGGATTGGATGCCGTGATATTGCCCAGCAAGTCGGAGACGCAGACGGGGATGCTGACAAGGTCCAGCAGTCTCTCGTAATCGCTGCCGGATTCCACCTCGCGGGCTATTCCCTGAATCCCGTCTATCTTTCCTCCCCTTTTCCGGGGTATTGCCATTATGCTGTATTCCGACTCGCCGTCTCTTCCCTCCACCTTCACGGACGAGCGAACCTTCTCCCCGGAAAGACACTTCATGAAAATATCTGCCGCATTTTTTCTGTCCTCCCTGGACACAAACGAAAGGAACGGCTTTCCCTTCAGCGAGGGAACGGGCACATCCCCTTTCTTCACGGAGGAGAAGTTTCCCTTGCTGTCGAGGGTGAATATTATGCTGTCCCCGGCAATGACCGAGTATATCTCCACGAAATCGCTGAGTTCGGCAATTTTATTCCTGAGTTCATCTATTGCCTCCCCCACGCCCCGTTCTCCCTCATTCACGGATAACTATTCAAAAGAGATATATAAAATTTGTTCCGGTGAAACAATTTTGTTCTTGCGAAACAACGGCGGAGAATCTTTAAGTACGAACTCAAAATTCTTTCACGTGGAGAAGGAAGAACTTATTGGCAGGCTTATGCGCAGCGGTTATCTGTCATCGAAAGAGGTCATAGATGCCATGAGGGCCATTCCAAGGGAGATTTTCGTGCCCGGAGGCTCGGAGGCAAAAGCCTATCATGACACCCCTCTTGAAATAGGGGCGGGGCAGACGATATCCGCCCCCCACATGGTTGCCATAATGTCCGAGGCATTGCGCATACGGAGAGACAGCAGGGTTCTGGAGGTGGGCACAGGGACGGGATACCACGCTGCCGTAACTGCGAAGATAGCATCGGAGGGGCATGTTTATACCGTGGAAAGGATAGGGAAACTTGCAAAAAAGGCGATGGAAAATTTCGACAAACTCGGAATAAAGAACGTTACGGTGGTGGTGGGAGACGGCTCCCTCGGTCTTGAGGAGTACGGCCCTTTCGACCGCATATACGCAACGTGTGCAGCCCCCTCGATTCCGCCGCAACTCGTCGACCAGCTTTCGCCGGGAGGCAGGATGGTCATTCCGGTTGGCGGCGGGGTGGGCGACCTTATTCTCGTGGAGAAGAACGACGGAATAAAAGAGAAGAATCTGGGTGGATGCTCGTTTGTTCCGATGATAGGGAAGGGGGCATATGATGGATGAAATACGTGCTTCCGCCGCAACCGCATCGTTGCTCGGGCTCAGGGAATGGGCGGTTGAGGTAATGCCCACGACGCTTTACTTCATGCTCGGAGACGAATGCCGGGGGGCGTGTGCGTACTGCACGCAGGGCAGGGATTTCCTGTCGAGGGTCAGATGGCCTTCCTTTCCCATCAATAATGTTGCAGATAGGTTGGGCCATCTCGACGGTCATGCAAGGGTCGGGCGCATATGCATCCAGAGTCTGTATTACAGGGGGGTGGTGGATGACATCGTGGAGGCTGCCGGATTGCTGGGCAGGTACGGCATACCTGTCTCCGTTTCCATGAACCCCGTGGGCATCGGGGATTTTGAAAGGATAAGGGGGGCAGGGGTCGAGAGGGTCGGGATAGGGCTTGACTGCTGCACCAGGGAACTTTTCAGCAAATGGAAGAAAAACGTGCCTTCGTGGGACGAATACATGAAAGGGCTGGATGATGCAAAAAGGGTGTTCGGGAACTCCACGGCGCACATAATAATCGGGCTGGGGGAAAGCGACAAGGAGGCGGTGGGCATGATTGATTACCTTTACCGGAAAGGCATTGACGTAGCCCTGTTCTCGTACACCCCCGTGAGGGGCGGCTCGCCTCCACCTGTGGGGCGTTACCATGCCATCCAGCTTGCAAGGTACCTGATTGCAGGGGGTATGCGGACCGGGGCGGATTTTTCTTTCGAGGACGGCAGACTTGCGGAGATGGAATTTCCCGAAGGTATTGAATACGGGAATGCGTTTCTCACTTCGGGATGTCCTTCCTGCAACCGCCCGTTCTACAACGAGAGGGTGAGCGGACCCATGTACAACTACCCCCGGAGGATGGGAAACGGGGAAATTGAAAAAGCGATTGAAGAGGTGAAAAAATATGTCAGAGTATATACTTCTGCTCCATAGAGAGCGCAAGTTCATTGCGAAAAGAGGTGTTGTGAATACCCACGTCGGGAGGGTGGATACAAGCAATGCAAAGATAGGCGAGCGTATATCCGTAAATAACGAGGAATTCGTCGTTCTGAAGCCCACGATAATAGATTTGCTGGAGAAATGCAGGAGGGGCGCCCAGATAATCATGCCCAGGGATGCGGCGCAAATCGTGGCTGCCACGGGGGCGGGCAGGGGGTGGAGGTGCCTCGACGGCGGCTCCGGCTCCGGCTTCCTGTCCATAATTCTGGGCCATGTGGTCGGTCCGGAGGGGAAGGTATACACGTACGAGGCAAGAAAGGAATTCTACGACAAGGCAAGGAAGAACATAGAGATATGCGGCATGGGAGGGGTGGTGGAAATAAAGAACGGCGACATAAACGAATTCGCCGAGGGCAACCTCGATCTGGTAACCCTTGACATGAAGGGGGCGGAGGGAATGGTTGAGAAGGTTCATGAACGGCTGAATCCGGGGGGATGGCTGGCTGTGTATTCCCCACATATCGAGCAGCAGGTGGGTGTGAGGAAGGAGATGGAGAGATGCGGTTTCGGGTACGTGAAAACCGTCGAGAACATTCAGCGCGAGTGGAAGTCGCTTGGGGGCTACACGCATCCCGTGCCAAAGGGGATAATGCACACGGGATTCCTGACATTCGGAAGAAAGATTTGAATCGGGGTATGATGCCGGTTATTTCAATGGCTTTGCAGGTATGCCCACATAGGTCTTGCCGCTTTTCAGCGTCATCCCCTTGGGCACCATCGCCTTGGAGCCAAGAACGACGTTGTCCTCTATTGTTACGCCGGGCATCACGAATGTTTCCCCTCCGATCAGGCAGTTCTTTCCTATTCTCGTCCTGCTGAGTATGAGTTTTTCCTCCGCAATATGCCCCAGAATCATCGCCCTGCCCCCGATCATTGTATTGTCGCCTATCTCCACCAGGCAGGGGTCAAGCCATTCCTCGCCTGAAAGAAAAACGTTTTTGCCTATCTTGCATCCTATCAGCGAGAGGTAGAACGATTTTATGGGCGGGATGACGAACAGATTTATGAGTTTGTACGTGGGGTAATAAAGCGCAAAGTAGGCAGTGTATCTGAAAGCCATCTTGTCATCCAGCGTTTTCCGGTACGTACCCTCGCTGTATTTCAGGTTGAAAGCGTTTATGAACAAAGCCGTCGAGAATATCAATGAAAATACGAGCAGGAGGTATCCGATTATTACGAAGAACGAGAGCACAAGCAGGTGGAGCGGATTCCCGGCATCAAGGATTTTCAGCAGTTCGTACGCAAGGAAAATCGAGGGAAATGCGCCCAGTGCATACGCAGATATTGTTATGGCAAACAGAAGAACGGTTCTCAGAGCCCCCACCAGCCCGCCTATTTTTTTCTCCTCGCCGCTGTATTTCATACACGTAATGGCAAATCCAGGATAATTATTTTATGCACCTTTCCACAGCTCCTTCCTTTTTGCCTCAAGCATGTTGTTGTTTTTACCGTTGAACTCTGCAAATGTCCGTATTCTGTCGTCGTACATCCCGTAGAGTACGGGAAGACGTTCCCTGTACTTGAGGTCTCTCAGCAGATGGTGGTCGAGGACAAGGCGGCATTCCGTATTTTTCATTATGTCCAGCATGTTTCCTTCCGCCTTTTTCAGGTTTTCCATCGAGAACTTCCAGCCCAGAAAGTAGGTGGGGGGTCCGTCGGTTACAAGTATGTCCGGTTCCTGACCGATTATGTATTCGGCGGCCTTTTCATCTACAGGACCCTGAACATCCGATGTGAACACCACCTTCTCTTCTTCCTCCACGGTTACCATTATCACGTACCCCAGCCTCGTGCCTCTCGGACCGTGCGGAAACGGCGGCGAGAATTTTATTTTTGTCTTTCCCATTTCATGCTCCGTGCCGTCGCAGTATATGATGTTGCTTTTGCTTCCGAATCTATCGGCGAACAATTTTCCCCTCTCCTTCTGGCTCTTGTTTATGTCGCGGTCAATCCTCTTCGCAAAAACCTTCTTTCCCTCGTAGAATTTCCCTTCCGGTGTGTAGTGGTCGTAGTGGTAATGGGTTATCACAAACGCATCGCATCCCTCAGCCAGTTCCTCTATCTCGTTATATGTTCTGTTCAGGACATCGATTTCCTTCGGATGGGGAGGCAGTCCGTAGCGCGACGGTCCGAGTGCTGCGGCAGAATCTATGAAAATGCGTGCATCGCCGGTTTCGACAACCGTTGCCATGGAACGCACGCCCATGGAATCAGATGCAACGAGTTTTACCTTCATTTTTCCAGATACAAATCTCCCGTGTAGCAGTCGTTGAACTCAGATATCCCGAAGAAGCGAATGTTGTAGTGAATCACGGCCCACAGTCCTGCCTCGTCGGCAGATATCCTCCCGTCGCTGTTGCTGTCCGCCGTACCGCCCGTTCTGTCCTTTATGCCTTCCAGCGCTCCCGCCATGAGAATGGTCAAAACGCCGCCGTCGTCGGTTGCCTTCGACCTGGTGAATGTTGTGGATGATGTGACGAGAACCCGTCCCTCGTCTTCCATGCTGTTCCCTCCCCCGAAGTGATTGAAAACGCTTTCAAGGTCGTCCGGTCCGCCGAATTCCCCGGAGAAGCAGGTGTCAACCACCGACAGTATGTTCTCCGATTTCGAGGATGCGAAGAAGTCAGCCACGTCCCCGTCGTAAAGGTCGCCGCTCCACATCTCTATTTTCCCGTCTATGGGCTCGCGGTCATCGTCCCCGTTAAGTGCCAGCCCCCCGTGCCCCGAGACCCAGAACACTATTTTCGAACTGCTGCCGGTATGTTCTGAGAGCCACTGCATGTTGTACAGGACGTTGTCGCGGGTTGCGCATCCGTTGGAGAGGTATATCACGTTCTGCCGCGGAAAATCATAGCGGTGGCAGAGCAAATCGAAGACCATTGCGCCGTCCTTCCACGATGCTATTTCGTTGCCCGGCGGGTCCACGGTGATTATGAAGCCCCAGCGGCTGTCATTCTGGTCATGGTAGCCGAGGGTGAAGTTTCTCACTATCTTTCCGTAGGCAGTGCCGTTGCTGTCCGTGACATAGAACTCGGCAGTATGGTTGCCGTATCTGGAGAAACGGTAGGGCCACTTGAATGTGTGCACGCTCTCGGGGGAAATCCCCGCCTCGTTTCCCATGAGCTGGGGAAGCCCGAACTGGCGTGACTCCTCTGGAGCGGTGGGGAGGTATTCATGGTCGGTGTCCATGGGCGAGAGCATCTTTCCGTCAATCATGCAGTATGCCTTTCCGTTGAATTTTGCCATATTTTTGGTGTATATGCTGTAGCACAGAAAAAGCTGGTCGCCTATTCCGGCCTTTTCCTTTCCCTCTCCCACCTTTGAATAATGTATGTCCACGTCGGGAAGGCTGCCTGATGTTATGTCGGATATGTTCACTTCCGGCTCGTATATCTCCGCCCAGAATGTCCTTGCAACAATTGTCCCCTCTGCCTCCGCCCCTTTCTCCATGCAGCCCGACAGTGGAAGAACAAGCATTACGAATATTACTGCCATCACGGGCAGGAACTTTTTCATTGCCCAATAAGCAAAGATTCACTAATAAATTTAACGGAAGTTTTCATAATGTTTATATTTGGGGGGCAAATAGTATTGATAACATGGCAGGAGGCAGCAGTCCATATACGCACCGTCGGGCAAAGGAGGTGATTTAGCATGGACTGGCAGTCACTTCCATACATGCTGCCCATTATGGCGGCAGGCATAATATCTCTCTCCCTCACAATATACACCTTCATCCACAGAAGAAATTCTATGCTGCTGAAGATATTTGTTTTCATCATGGCATCCCTTTCAATATGGTCTTTCGGCTATGCAATGGAGATATACTTGACAGATCTTTCCACATCCCTGCTGCTTGCAAAAATCGAGTATATAGGCATAATGTCATTGCCAGTGGGCTGGCTGGCGTTCGCTTTCAGTTACGGAGGCATGGAAAAAAAGATGACACGGCGCAATATCGCATTGCTTTCAATCGTGCCGGCAATCGAGCTTGCAATATGCTGGACGAATTACGACCATCTCTTCTATCGCGGTGTGGAGATGGGGGCAGGAGTACTTCCCATGATTAAGCCATCATATGGTCCGGCTTTCTGGGTCAATATTGTCTATTCGTATTCCCTGATTTTTGCAGGAATATACCTGTTCCTGAGGAAGGCACTGGAGCTTGGCCGCAATTACGTCCATCAGGGCGTGATTCTGGCATCCGGCGTTGTGATACCCGTAGTCGGGAACATAATATATCTCTCCGGTTTGAGCCCGCTTCCGGCAGGCTACGATATAACCCCCCTTCTCTTTGTCTTCACAGGAATCATTCTTCTATGGCTGATTTTCGGTTTCGGATTTCTGGATATCTTGCCCATAGCGTGTAGCATCGTGTTCGAAAACATGGACGACGCCGTGGTGATTCTGGACAATGGCGGGAAGATACTGGATTTCAACGAACCGGGCAGGAAATTTTTATCCCCGAAAAAGATAGGGGACAGCATAGGGGGAATTCTGCCGCCGGAGGTATTCGCCGGCAACCCTGTGGAAATACGGAGGAGGAGAAGGTACTACGATGCAAGGGCATCTGTGTTGCATGACCACAGAAAGCGCCGGCTCGGGCAGGCGGTTATTCTGAGGGACGTCACGGAGCGCAAGAAGGCGGAGGAAAGGATAAACCAGCTCAACGACACCCTCCGTCTGATAAACAAAATCATGCGCCACGACATACTGAACGATTTGCAGATTGCAAACAGCTCGCTGGAAATTTATTCCGAAGGGAAGGACGAAAAGTTCATGGAAAAGGCGGTGGAGAGAATAAACAAGAGCATTGCCCTGATAAGCATGATGAGGGAATTCGAAGCAATGGTGTCATCGGGCGAGGAACTGAAGGAATATTCCGTGCGGAGTGTGGTGGACGAAATCATAGGGAATTACGATGTGAAATTCAACGTGGAGGGCGACTGTACCGTCAGGGCAGACGAGGCGTTCCATTCCGTCATAGACAACATCGTGAGAAATGCGATTGTCCACGGTGGCACGGACAAAATAGACATAACCATCGACGGCAAGGATAATGCCTGCAGAATCCGCATTGCGGATTACGGAAAGGGGATACCGGACGAAATCAAGGAAAGGATATTCGATGAGCGTTTCATGTACGGCGAGACAGGGGGAACGGGACTGGGATTGTACATAGTGAAGAAGACGATTGAACGTTACGGTGGAAGCATACGTGTGGAGGATAACAAGCCGCAGGGTGCGGTTTTCGTTATCGAACTCGGAAAATAGAATGCATCAGTTCATCAGCGGTGCGATATC
>CAZOAF010000019.1:0-11303 GCA_964577775.1 uncultured Thermoplasmatales archaeon
TTGCAAAACTCCCGTTCACGACCAAGGACGATTTGAGGGAAAACGCGCCCTTCGACATGCTTGCAAGACCCATGGAGGAAATGGTGGAACTTCATGCATCATCCGGCACAACCGGAATACCCGTAACCGTGTGCTACACCCGTCACGACATAGATGTATGGGGCGAGGTCATGGCACGCTGCCTTTCAATGGCGGGCTTGACGAAGAAGGACATATTCCAGAATCCCATACCTTACGGCACGTTCACCGGTGCGTTCGGATTCCACTACGGCGCCCAGAGGGTTGGTGCGCTGGTGATACCCACGGGAAAGGGGCAGTCGGAACGCCAGATAGAACTTATGAAATACTACGGCACGACATTTATCTCCGGTGTTGCCTCCTATGCCGTCCATCTCGGGCAGACTGCGATGAAGATGGGGATAGAACCGTCCTCGCTGAATGTCAGAAACGGAATATTCGGGGCGGAGATGTTCACATCGGGCATGAAGGACAAGATAAGGGAGATGTGGAACATGGACGTGCACGACATATACGGGCTTACCGAGATGTGCGGCCCGGGTGTATCCGCGGACTGCGATGCCCATGACGGCCTTCACATGTGGCAGGATCACTTTCTTGCAGAGGTGATAGACCCGAAGACGGGAGAACAGCTTGGGCCGGAGGAACGGGGGGAACTTGTTCTAACAACCCTCACAAAAGAAGGCATGCCGATTCTTCGCTACCGCACGAGGGACATAACGTTCATCTACGACTCCAACGAATGCGAGTGCGGGAGAACCCACATACGCCATGCACCAATAAGGGGCAGGAGCGACGACATGCTCATAATAAAGGGTACGAATATCTTCCCCGGGCAGATAGAGGAAGCAATAATGCGCCATGACATGGCATCGGGCAACTGGCTTATGATAGTGGATAACACGGACGGCGTCGACAATCTCACCGTGAAGGTCGAGACCAAGAGGGAGGCGGGGGCGGAGGAGGCGGAGGAGTTGCGGAAGAACATAATCAAATCCGTGCAGGTGATTGCATCCTTCACGCCGAAGGTGGAGGTGCTGCCGCCGGATTCCCTGCCACGCGGTGGAATCAAGGCAAAAAGGGTGATAGACAAAAGAAAGAAAGAACTTTGAGAATCATCGCCCTTTGCATATTGCCTTATTGTCCCTGCCTTAATGTTACCCTTCGGGCCCTCGCTCCTGCCGCATATTTGCCCTTTATGTTCACTCTGTATATTTAATCCAACCACGCATTTACCTGAAAATCATTCTTATTCATAACTCATTCATCTGTATCCTTCCACTTTCTCAGATATATGTCGAAGGTAGCCCCGCCGCCCTTTCCGTTCCTCAGTTCCACCCGCCCCCCGTAACTCTCCACTATTGTTTTCACGAGGTACAGTCCCAGGCCGCTGCCCCTGCTCTCCCTGCCTCTGAATCCCCATTTGAAGATTTTGTCCTTCATGTCTCTGGGAATTCCCTTCCCGTTGTCCTCTATGGTAACCCTGTAGAATTCCTTCTCATCGTTTACTGAGATTTTTATTCTGCTGCATCCCGAATGTTCGATGGCATTTCCTATGATATTGGAAAATATGTCATCTGCCATCTCGTCGGCAATAACTTCCCCGCCTTTTCCGTCATATTCTATGGTTATCCCATTCTCCTCTGCGTGCGGAATGTACGAGGATAACGCCTTTTCTATTATCTCGTCCAGTTTGAATCTCCCGAGCTTGTGTTTATCCCTCGCCCTGTCTATGTTTTTGACCTTTTGGGTCATTTCCTGCGATTCTTCTATCATTTTGATGGCTCTGTCCACGAATTTTTTTTGCTCTTCCGTCAGTTCGGTGTCCTTCAGCACCTCCATGTACCCTCTTGCTATCTGTGCCCTGTTTCCCATGTCATGCCTCATCAGGGAGTTGTACAGTTCCGCCCTTTTTTCCGCCTCCCTCAATTTTGTTACGTCTTTGACCAGTCCTTGATACCCTATAACATTTCCTGCTTCGTCCCTCTTCACACTTGCGGTCTCCAGACATGTTATTATCTTGCCGTCCTTCCTTCTGTAATTCACCTCGTAGTCCTTGACGAAGCCTTTCTCCTCTATTTCCTTTATGAATTTTTCCCTATCTTTTCTGTCTTCATATATATCTGCCGCATCCATGTTCAGCAACTCTTCCTTTGTGTACCCGAGCAGTTCCTCTCCCGCTTTGTTCATGTCGATAAGTCTTCCGTCCTTTGACATCACATATATTTCATCCTTCGAACTTTCAAATAACTCCCTGTATCTCTTTTCGGATTCCTTTATTCTTTTCCTGGAATTTTTCAATTCCTCTACCATTCTGTTGAAGGAATCCGTCAGAATGCCAATCTCATCTCCGGATTTTGACTCTATGCGGTAATCGAGATTGCCCTTTGCCACCTCCTCCGCACCTTTCGTGAGCTCCTCTATGGGTCGGGTGATGTAACTTGCCAGAAATATGCCGAGAATGGCTATGGCTCCGGTAAGAATTATTATCCCGATGTACATCTTCTCTCTGAGACTCTCCATCGCCCCCGCTATCTTTTCATCCTCGACAAAAAAGGCTATGCTTCCGTTTATTCCATGCACGGGAGAGTACGAAACGTAGTAATTTTTCCCGTCAATTGTAATCTCTTTCACACCTTCCTTTCCGTCAATCATTTCCCTCCCGATTTCTTCAAGGCCGCTGCCCATATCCAGTATGTTCTCCCCGGTAAACGTTTCATTCCATCTTTTATTTCCCGCCGTGTAATTGGGATGGACAACTACATCTCCGCTGTTGTCCACGAGTATTGCATATCCCGAGTCCGCAAATTTCAAATCGAGTATGTCCTGCTGCATTGTCTCAAGAAGAAGGTCCAGTCCGACAACGCCGGCGAATTCGCCGTCCATATACACGGGTGTTGCAACCGTTGTAACAAGCTTTTTCGTGTTTGCATCAACATATACCGATGTCCATATCGTGTCATTCTTCTCCTTTGCCGTTGTGTACCAGGGTCTTTCCCTGTGCTCGAAGGGTTTCAGTTCTTCAATGATTGGACTCACGGGTTTGTTGAAAAACAGGACTCCCGATTCCGTGCCAAAATATGCGAGTTCGACCTTCGATGTGGCACCCACTGCGAGTTCGAACCCGTCCGTTATGCATTTGAAATTCTTCAACTCGTCTTCATGGGCATCGTAACCCGTGCCATCGGGGCTTATCCACACGTAAGAGCGATTCACATTATTGCCATGGCTCTGATTCCAGGTATTCGATATATACTTTGAGAGGGATTCGGCATCTTCTTTGAAGTTAAGGAATTCCTCGCTGTAAAGGTTTGCCTTTCCCCTCACCACATCAGTCAGCCCTTCTATTGTCTTGGAACTCAATTCGTGCATGCTTGCCTCTGTGAGGAGGTAGCCGCCTGCGGAGAGCGGTATGACCGACAGGGCTATAAAGAGGGCAGTTGCTTTTATCCCGATTCCCGGTCCCTTCATTTTTCCACCTTCGGAAGTTTTACCATGAATGCCGCCCCGCCCCCGTTCCGGTCTTTCAGCTCGATTTTCCCTCCGTAGCCGTCAAGTATGGTTTTCACGAGGTACAGCCCCAGGCCGCTGCCCTTGCTCTCCTTTCCCTTGACCTTTCTGTCGAATATGCTTTTCCGTATGTATTCCGGTATCCCGTCTCCGTCATCCTCTATGGATACCGTTACGTATTTTCTCCCGTTGATTCCGCTTATTGTGATATTCTTTCCCCCTGAATGTGCAATGGCATTTCCCACGAGATTGGAGAACACCTCCCTCAGCAGTTCATCACCCCTGACCGTACCGTTCACAGGGTTGTAGTGTATTTTCATTCCTCTCTTCTCCGCCTCGCCGGAAAACTCCCGTACAATCTTTTCCAGCATGCTGTGAAGGTTTACGGGGAAATGGCCTCGTTCTTCCGATGCAATCTGCATCTCCTTTACCTTCTTTATGAGTTTGTTGCTGGATTGTATGGCATTGTATGCAATCTCGACCAGTTCCCTCTGGTCTTTTTTCAGTTCGGTGTCCATGAGAAGTTCGAGATATCCCATTATCACCTGGTTCTTGTTCCCTATATCGTGGCGCAGCAGGGAATGGTAAAATGCCGCCCTTTCCTCCGCCTCCTTGATTTTTGTGATATCGGTTACTATTGCGAACGTTCCGGCAAATTTCCTGCGCGGGGTGTAATACGGAGCTGCGGATATCATCACGTTCAGAATCTTGCCGTTTTTGTGGGCAAGTACGGCCTCGTAGGAATCCCTGACGCCCTCCTTCCTGAGCGCTGTCTTCTGTTTGAATATCTCGAACTGTTCCTCCGTGGTTATATCCCTGAGGTTCATCGAAGTAAGTTCGTTCATGCGGTAGCCCACAAGGTCGGAGAGCGATTGGTTCACGAACAGTATGTTCTCATCCTTGTCGAGCTTTATGATGCCCTCCTTCGCATTTTCCACGAGTATGCGGTACCTGCTCTCGGATTCCTTCAGCTTCTCCAGTGTTTGCAGCCCCTTCAGCACGGTTGCCATTTCCGATACAAGGGTGTTGAACAGAATTCTGTCAGAGTAAGTTATGGAGTCGACCTCGTCGTTCTGAACGTCAAAAACACCATATTTTTCGTCCTTGAACGATATCGGGATTGCATACTCGCATCTTGCCCCGGGCACTCCCTCGATGTACTCCTCGACATTCATTACATCGGGTACATACCACGCCTCGTTGTTATTGAAAACATGCGGTGTTATGCCCTTCCCCTTCAGCGGGAGTCTCATCAGGTATGTCCTTCTGTCATATCCTCTCTCCCTCACAACTTTGAGGTGGTTGTTGTCCCTCTCGAGGATGGCACAGTTTTTGTACCCCAGCACGTCCTTTGTGAAATCCATGGCAAGGGAATACAGTTCTCTCTTGCTGGATGCCACCTTCATTTCCCTGGACACTTTCTCGACAGCTCTCATCTTTTCATCGAAAAGGACGTGGCTTGTTACCTCGATGAGACATCCGAACACCGCCTCATCTCTCTTTGACCCGCCGCCCCTGTATTCCACCCATACATCTTTTTTGCCCGTTATCTTGAATCTCACCGGTATGCCGTTGAGTATCTTTCTTTTCACCGTTTCCGTATCATCGTTTATTAGTTCCCAGAATTTCCCTTCGGGTATCTCACTTTCCGAAATGCCCGTGAGTTTTTCCATGTAATCGTTCAGTATCCTGACATTCCCTCCGGTAATGACAAAAGCCCCAACAGGGAGCGATTCCACGAACTTACGTTCCATGCTCGACATTCAAATCCCGGTTTTTAGTTTAATACCAGCATATTATGATTGATTTATTTATATTTTGTAGTTTTTTTTCAGTTCTCCACCTTTATTATCTTCATGCCCCTGTATTCAAGGCGCGGAGACCTTTTCACTATGCATTTCATCTGTATGGACGTTATGGAAAAATGACGCTCCACCTCCCTTCCCAGTTCCCCTTCCCCTATGAACTTGTATATCTTGTTTTCCATGTCATTGAATGTGGCATCGTCCATAAGTGCAACCGAAAATACATCCTGCAGCATGTCAACCGAGGATATGACCTTTATATGAAATGAGGAGTAGAAGGCATGGTATTCCTTCTTTGCCTTGCCGCCGTCCATCCCCCACCGCGTCTCCACCAGTTTTACCTTCTCAAAAAATCTCAATGCATCGCTGCCCTCTTCCCCGTATTTTTCCTCTATCTCCTCCATCCGCCTCCAGTCGTTGCAGACCTCCTCAAAGACCTCCCTTTTCACGTCGGAATCAAAAGCCCTCATGAGCCATACCAAATCTGTGATGTCGTTAATAAGCTTCGCCTGGGTCATAATTGTTTATCTACATTGCATTTAAATTTCTATGGGTTTGAGATATTGCCACCCCTGTAATTATGGTCGCTGCTGCTATTGCCGAGAGCCATGTTATCCTCTCGTCGAGCAGTATGTAGGAGAATACGGTGGCAAAAACAGGTATGGAATAGACAAAGAAGGAGAGACGTGACACCTCTGTTTTCTCCATGGCTGCATACCACAATGTGTACGGCAGGAACGTGGATACCACCGCCAGGAACAGTATGATTCCCCAGATTTCCGCGGGGAAGTCGAGAGAAACCCCTCCCGAGAGCGGGGTTATTGCGATAAGAAAGGCAGTTCCGAACAGCGAGGACAGCATCAGTACCTGAACCGGCTTGTACCCCCTGTTCAGGCAGTTCTTTGCGATTATCCCCCCTGTTGCGTACGAGATTGCAGATGTCAGAACCAGTATGTTTCCCATCGAAGAGCCGAGATTCGAGAAATGGATGTCTAGAGCAAGGTATGTTCCGGCAGACGCTATGATAATTCCTGTCACCTTGTACGCCGTCAATCTTTCCCTGAGAAAATATGCGGCAAGCAGAACCGTGAATACCGGACCCGTAGACTGAAGGATGCTGCTCATATATGCCGTGGTTTTCATCATCCCGTAGTTCTGGAGTACGGTGGGCAGTGTCACACCTGCCAGACCGAGTGCCATGAACAGATGGATGTCATTTCTTATGTGGAAAGCCCTCCTTCCGTACAGCACGAGGGATAAAAGGAGAAACAGAGGAACAGCAATCATGTACCTCAGGGTTCCGAAGAGGACGGGCGGTACGTTCTCCAGTCCCATCTTTATCACGGGGAACGAAGCCCCCCACATGATGGATGCAGTCACCGCAAGCATTATTACTTCTGCCTTTTTCACCGCGTTGTAATGCCACGGATTATTTTAAATTTGGCTGTTCGTGAAATCGAGAAATCATTATATATCAAAAAAAGATTTGAGATGCCATGGGAACGGGTTCGGGTTTCGGAAAAGTCATACTTTTCAACGAGCATTTTGTTGTCTATGGCGTTCCAGCAATAGCATCTGCCATAGAGAAGAAGACGGTTGCCGAGGTGAAGCGCATTCCGGAGGGCATAAAACTTCGTGACGAGAGGGATGCCACACCAAACTACAAGGAGGAAAAGAAGGAACAGCAGGTTGATTCGCTTAACCGTATCGTGAAAGCCATGGGGATAGACGGCGGTCTGGAAATCTGGCTGGGCGGCGATTTGCGGGCTGCGAGCGGCGTGGGCGCCAGTGCCGCCAGCTGCACGGCAATTGCAAGGGCGATAGCGGATGAATTCGGGCTTGATTACACGGACGAGCAGATAAACGATGTCGCGTACGAGGGCGAGAAGGGATACCACGGCGTACCGTCCGGAATCGACAACACGGCCGCAACATTCGGGGGTCTTGTCTGGTTCAAATCAGGAAAGATGGAGCGCCTGAAGGTGCCTGAACCGGTTGAAATCGTGATGGGAAACACAGGGATAGTTGCCAACACCAAGGCGGCGGTGGAGGGGGTGCGGGAGAGAAGGGAACGGCAGAGGGAGAAGTACGACAGAATCTTCGAGGATGCCACGAACCTTGTTCACAGTGCAAAAGACGCTCTCCTGGGGGGCAGATGGAAGGAAGTGGGGCGGCACATGGACAGAAACCATGAACTCCTGCAGGAAATAGGGGTATCGTCAAAGGAGCTTGATTTTCTGGTGGAGGTCGCGAGGGACAACGGGGCATACGGAGCAAAGATGACGGGCGGCGGACTCGGGGGTTACATGGTTGCGCTGACACCCGGAAAAGATATCCAGGAGGAGGTTGCAAAGGCAATCGAAAAGGAAGGTTTTTACGTTCTGCGGACGAGAATAGGGGTGTAGGCAAATAACTTTAAATTTACTCCGCATATTCATCTGATGGACTTCAGGGAATTTGTATCTGTTTTGCGTGAAAAAGGGCTCATGGTGGAGATAGAACGGGAGGTCTCCACGGAATACGAAATTGCCACCGTAATGAAGAAACTGGACGGCAAACCGCTGCTTTTCAAGAAAGTAAAAGGATATGAAATGCCGGTCGTTGCAAACATATCGTCCACCAGAGAAATGGTTGCCCTCGCCCTGGGAATCGGAAGGAACGATATAATAAAGACCATAGCAAATGCAATCGAACATCCGAAGGAGCCGGAGGCGGCGGGTGGCGGTGGGTCAATTGGCGGGGACTATGTGGAACTGAAAAATCTGGATGATTTGCCGATTCTGAAATATTATAAAATCGACGGCGGGCCGTACATTGCCTCTGCAATCGTGGTTGCAAATGACGGCGAATATGGTCTTAACGCCTCGTATCACCGCATGATGAAGATAGACGGGGACAGGGTCGTGATGCGCATTCTCCAGAGAAATTTCAATACATACCTGGAGAGAGGGCTGAAGGAATTTGCAATATGCATAGGAAACCCGATGTCTGTGCTCATTTCGTCAGCCATATCATCGGGCATAGAGGTAAACGAGCTTGCGATAGCCAATGCAATGGAGCGTACGCCCCTCGTCGAAATTGACGGACATACGGTTCCGAAGGCAGAGGTGGTGATGATTGCAGAGGTCACCGGGGAGATGCACGACGAGGGTCCGTTCCTCGATTTGACGGAAACACCGGACATTGTGAGAAAGCAGCGGGTTGCAAGAATCAAAAAGATTTATGCAAGGGAAAACGCATATTTCCATGCGCTCCTGCCGGGCGGGCTCGAACACAAAACGCTGATGGGGATGCCTCGCGAGCCGACAATATACAACGAGGTTGCAAAGGTATGCGACGTCAAGGATGTCTACATCATGCCGGGCGGCTGTTCCTGGCTGCACGGGGCGGTCAGCATACATAAAAGGAACGGGGACGACGGAAAGAAGGCGATTGAGGCTGCATTCAGGGGGCATAAATCCATGAAGCATGTTTTTGTCGTGGACGATGACATAGACATTCATGATTCGAGCCAGATAGAGTGGGCGATGGCGACACGCTTCCAGGGCGACAGGGACATGGTCATAAAGAAGGAGAAAGGTTCCTCGCTCGACCCGTCCTCCGACCTTGAAACAAGGATGACAGCGAAGGTTGGATTTGATCTGACAATACCGTGGGGCAGGGACAAAAAGGATTTCATGAAACCGGAACTGCCGATGGACATTGACGTCAATGACTACATATAGGCATTTTTACGTAAAGTCTCACGGCGTGACGGACCCGGAGAAAATCAATCTTAAGGATTTGCCCGGCTCATCCGGTCGTCTGGACGTCGTGGCAAGATGCATAAATGCTGCGTTGTGGCTCTCGGGAGATATACGCAGAAATGTTGTTTTTCACACCGTTTTGCACGGGGGAGAGCATCCCGTTTACATACGAATAGATGGGGAGAAATTGAGAAAGGTTTCCCCTGACGAACGAAGCATATCTCTCTTTCTGAAGAAGGCTCTGGAGAGAATGGAGGGCATGGAGGAGACGTCCCCCGGCATATTTGCATATCACAGGTCGTTCGAGGAGGTTGTGGAGGAAAATCCGGACAGGGAGTTTTATCTGCTTGACGAAGAAGGCACGCCCGTGGATGAAGTGGAATTTGAGGGCATGCCATTCTTCTTTCTCGGAGATAACAGGGATTTGACGAACGGGGAAAAAAACTATTTGGCGGAAAGGGGAGCAAGGAGGGTCTCCCTCGGCGGCACGTCCTATCTCAGCAGTCACTGCATCGCCGTGGTAAACTGGTGGCTGGACAGATGGGGGGAAGGGCATCGATAGAAAATTATATAAGCTATTAGTACTGAAAAATATACATGTAGTCGATAATAAAATTTAAGTGCCGACTGTAGTTTTCATAAAAAATCCATGGGCATATCATGAACGGAAAAAGTGGGGAAAGTGCAGATTGGCAGAATGAAGGGACGGTGGGGGAAATCGAGGGAATATACAGTCTGTTACTTGAATCAACATCCGATAGCATATATGCTCTCGATGGTAAATGGCGGTATATTCTTGCAAATGGTGCGACAGAACGATTTACCGGAATGCCGAAGGAAGAACTGATCGGCAAAAAGATAACGGAGGTTTTTCCGGACATTGAGAAAACAAAATTTTTCGAAACATTCAATCGTGTTATGGAAACAAATAAGGCGGAGGTTATCTCAGACGAATATACTTTCCGGGACGGCAGGAAGGGCTGGTACGAGATGCGTGTTTACCCATCTCCGAGTGGAATTCTTTGCGTTTCCAGAGATATCACCGAACAGAAGGAGATGGAGAAAAGACTGAGGGCAAGCGAGGAGGCAGCCCGAATGATGCTGAATGCGACCCATGACATGGTTGCATTGGCCGATTTTGATGGCACCATCGTTGATTTGAACGACTCACTTGCTGAACTGCTCGGCAGGAACAAAAGCGAGTTCGTTGGCAGGAACTTCAAGGATATACTAAAAAAAGAGGTATTCGAGGTTGCATATTCCTGCGCCATGGAGGTAAAGAGAACAAAAAAACCGTTCCATCTCGAATACGAGCAGAACGGCAGATGGTTCGACAACCTGTTTTATCCGGTTTTCGATGAAAAAGGGGAGGTATGCAGGATAGCCGATTTCCTGCAGGATATCACGGAGCGCAAGAAGGTGGAGGAAGCCCTGCGGGAAAGCGAGGAGATGGCACGTACGCTGCTCAACGCAACGCATGATATGGTTCTTCTGCTGGAGTGGGATGCGACCATTTTGGACATGAACGATGCAATGGCAAAATCGCTCGGGGTGAATAAAGGGGAAGCCATAGGAGAAAATTTGAGGAAATATCTCCCTCCCGAAATTTTTGAAAGCAGGCATAACTGTGCCGTGGAGACAAAGAAAACAGGAAAGCCTGCAAGATTTATCGATGAACGTGCGGGAAAATATCTCGATAACATATTCTATCCGATTTTCGATGAAAACGGGGAGGTATTCCGTCTTGCTGTATTCTCGAAGGATATCACCGAACAAAAAGAGATGGAGGGAAAACTGAGGGAGGCGGTGGAAAGGTCACAGACGTTACTCAATGCAACTCATGACATGGTGTTGCTCGCGAAGAAAGGAGGGATAATTCTTGATTTGAATGATAAAATGGCAGAATTGCTTGGGGGGAACAGAGAGGACATCATAGACACTCCTCTCAGCGACCATCTTCCGCCGGAATACTTCGAGGAGAGGTACTCCCCGGCCGTGGAAGTCGAGAAGACAGGGAAACCGAAAAGAATTATTACCACGCGTGATGGTAGATGGTTTGACAGCATCTATTATCCGGTATTTGACGAAGGCGGGGTGGTAGTTGGAATCGCCGTGTTCTCGAGGGATATCACCGAGCAGAAAAAGGCTGAAGAAAAACTGGTAGAGAATCAGAAAAAGTTGCGCGCATTGATTGATGCAACCCATGACCTCGTGCTGCTTGCTG
>CAZOAF010000020.1:0-11202 GCA_964577775.1 uncultured Thermoplasmatales archaeon
TGTTTGCCATGGTGCTTGATTTCGGGCTGACAGGTGTCTGGATGGGTATTGTGACGGGTAATGTAACGGCAGCCCTCGTATCTTTCACCTGGGGAAAAATGACGATTTCACATCTCAAAAAAGATATGCCTCTCCTGGATTTTGCCGATGGAAAGGAACAAAGAGATTGAATATGGATATCCTGATTTCCTATCCGTGGCTGCCTTGGGGGACTACTCCAGTTTCCCTATCTCCTTCTCCACTTCCTCCAGAATCTCGCAGGATTTCACCAGTTCCTTCATGCGCGTATGGTCGCGGTACAGGGGCCTGTCCTCGTCGAGGAAATCAACGTACTTCCTTATAACCTCCTTTGCCTTTGCAACCCCCCTGCCGGGAGCGTAGTCACGGAAATCGAGCGCCTGGGCCGCCGCCATGAGTTCTATGCCGAGTACGCCGTAAGCGTTGTCGAGAATCTGGAAATTTTTGATTGCCGTGTTCATCCCCATCGAGACGAAATCCTCCTGGTCGGCAGCAGCAGGTATGGACTGGATTGAGGCAGGTGCGGAGAGTATGCGCTGCTCCACGATGAGCATGTCTGCCGTGTACTGGCTGAGCATTAAACCGGAAAACATTCCCGCTCCCTTTGTCAGAAATGCAGGCAGCCCGCCGCTCAGCGCAGGGTTGTTCAATCTGTTCATCCGCCGTTCCGACATCACGCATACCATCGTTATGGCTGCTCCCGCCATGTCCATGGGAAGGGCGACGGGTGTTCCCTGAAAGTTTGCGCCCGAGAGCTGCAAATCCTCGTCGGGGAAGAACACGGGGTTGTCTCCCACGCCGTTCAGCTCTATCTCAACCTGTGATTTGGCGTATTCCAGGGCATCGATGGCGGCGCCGATGACCTGCGGGGTGGAGCGCATGGAGTAAGCATCCTGAACCTTCGTCTTCAGCTTTCCCTCCTTCAGATCGCCTCCCTCTACCAGCTTGTTGATTGCACGTGCCGCCCTCACGGCGCCCTTGAATCCTCTTGCCTCGTGAAGTTTCTCGGTGTACGGTTTCATGTTCGCCTTCAACGCTTCGAGTGACATGGCTGCCGCGATTTCCGCCTGTTTAAGCCATCTCTCTGCATCGTACAGGAAAATTGCACTCATTGCCGTCAACATGTTGGAACCGTTGATTAACGAAAGCCCGTCGCGTGCCTTGAACCTGAGAATCGGAATGCCCGCCCGTTCCATCGCCTCCCTGCCGTCCAGCAGTTCTCCCCTGTAGTAAGCCTTTCCCTCCCCGAGGAGGACGAGTGCCATCTGTGCCATGGGTGCAAGGTCGCCGGAGGCGCCGACGGAGCCCTTCTGGCATACCTGGGGAGTTACGCCCTTGTTCAGCATTTCGACAAGAGTCTGGGTTATCTCCGGTCTGCATCCTGACTGCCCGTGGGCATGAACGTTTATCCTGCCCAGCATTGCCCCCCTGACATACTCTATGGGTGCCGGGTCACCTATGCCTGCGGAATGGTTGTAAATCAGATATTTCTGGAACTCCTCCACCTTGTCATCAGACAGAATCGTTTCCGAGAATTCGCCTATTCCCGTATTCACGCCGTACATTATCTCGTGGGCGTCGAGTTTTTTCTCAAGAACCGCCCTGCATTTCTTTATTCTTTCCAGTGCTTCAGGGTGAAGTGCAATCTTCTCGTTGTTTCTCGCAACATCAACCAGCTTTTCTACTGTCAGGCCTGAGCCCGTTATTTCTATCATTTTTTCACCATCGGTATTTTTATATTGTTCTTTCTGGCGAATTCAATCGCCTCTTCGTATCCCGCATCTGCGTGTCTTGCCACGCCTATGCCGGGGTCTGTGAGGAAAACGCGCTTTATTTTCTCATCCGTTTCCTCCGTGCCGTCGCACACGACGACCATGCCGGCATGGGTGGACAGCCCGATGCCCACCCCGCCTCCGTTGTGAACCGAAATGCTGTCGGCACCTGCGGCGCAATTGAGCAGAGCGTTCAGTATGGGCCAGTCTGCAATCGCGTCACTCCCGTCCTTCATTCCCTCGGTCTCCCTGTTCGGTGATGCGACGCTCCCTGCATCCAGGTGGTCTCTCGTGATTGCTACCGGTCCTATCTCGCCCTCCCTCACCATCCTGTTTATTGCAAGTGCGAACCTATCCCTCTCGCCGTATCCGAGCCAGCAAACGCGGGCAGGCAGCCCCTCCCATGGCAGGTACTTCTCAGCCAGTTCTATCCAGTTGGTGAGGGTTTTGTTGTCGGGGAACATCTCCATGACAAGTTTGTCCGTCTTCAGTATGTCCTCTTCATTGCCCGTAAGGGCAAGCCATCTGAACGGCCCGCGCCCCTCGCAGAACATGGGACGTATGTAGGCAAGGACGAATCCGGGATAATCGAATGCGTTCTTCACCCCTGCCTCGTAAGCCTGTCCCCTGAGATTGTTCCCGTAATCGAAAACAATGCTGCCGTTTTTCTGGAAATCGAGCATAGCCCTGCAGTGTTCTGCCATGGATTTCATCGACTTTTCCATGTATTTCTGCGGCTCGCTCTCCCTCAACTCGAACGCCTCCCCGAGATTGCTCCCGTAATAGCCGGCGGGAACGTATCCCCTCAGTGCATCGTGTGCGGAGGTCTGGTCCGTCACAACATCTGGCGCAACTCCCCGCCTCACGAGTTCCGGATGCACGTCGGCGCAGTTCCCGAGCAAGCCCACGGAAGTCGCCACGTTCTCCTCCTTTGCGTTCATGACAATTTCAAGCGCTTCGTCGATGTCATCCGTCTTCTCGTCGCAGAATCCCGCCTTCACCCTTCTGTCGATACGCTTCTCGTCGCACTCGACCACCAGCGCCGTCCCTCCGCCCATCTTCACGGCGAGAGGCTGGGCGCCGCCCATGCCTCCTAGCCCGCCGCTCAGAACGAATTTTCCTTTCAGCGAGCCGTCGAAGTGCTTTCTGGCTGCCGCCGCAAACGTCTCGTACGTTCCCTGTATGATTCCCTGAGTGCCGATGTAACACCACGAGCCGGCTGTCATCTGCCCGTACATTGTGAGCCCCAGCGCCTCCAGTTCGTAGAATTTCTCCCACGTGCTCCATTTCGGCACCAAATTTGAATTTGCTATCAGAACGCGGGGGCTTTCCTTCCTTGTTTTGAATATGCCCACGGGCTTGCCGGACTGCACGAGCAGCGTCTCGTCGTCCTCGAGTTCCTTCAGCGATTCCACTATGCGCTCGTAACTCTCCCAGTTTCTCGCAGCCTTCCCCGTGCCCCCGTAGATGATGAGTTCTTCCGGAATTTCGGCATTTTCAAGGTTGTTCTCGAGCATGCGCAGTATCGCCTCCTGCTTCCAGCCCTTGCACCTTAATTCGTTGCCCCTTTTCGCCTTCACTTCTTTCATCGTACACGGTAATGAGAAGAGATACTTAATTTTTAGCGTTCTTCTCCCCCAACATTTAATATTCCCGTTTCCATTCAAAACCATGATTCTCGCGGTAAGTGGATTCAAGAATGCCGGAAAGACGACATTCATAGATGAACTCCTGTCCATGCTCGACGGTGAGTACGACGTTCTCGTCATAAAGGACACGCACGGGGAAATAGACACGAGGGGAAAGGACACGTACAGGCATGCCAGGGCGGGAGCATATGCCTCCGCGATAACCTCGGATAACGAAACGGCCGTTTTTTTCAGCGGAAGGAAAGATATGGAGGAAATCGCCTCGATGGTGAATGCAGATATCATACTGCTGGAAGGATTCAAAAGTTCATCCTACCCGAAAATATGGCTCGGGGATGCGGAGGCGGAGGTCGGGAATATTGTCATGAGAAACCCCGCGACGGTGGAAGCGTACAACTACATCGTGAAGGAAGTCAGGAAGGAAAGGATACTGGAAAAACTGCCCCGTATCGACTGCGGCGAGTGCGGGCATGCGACATGCAGCGAGATGGCGGAGGCGGTGGCGGATGGTCTGGCGGACATAGATGACTGCGAGGTTCTCAAGAGGAAGGGGGTGGAGGTTACGGTGGACGGGGAGGTGCTTCATCTCAACAAATTTGTCGGGGGAGTTGTGGAAAGCACCGTACGTGGAATGCTGTCCTCCCTGAAAGGTGCGGAGGATGTCGAGGGGGGAGAGGTGGTAATAAAACTGCCTTCCAGGAGATAATTTTTAAATCGACAGGGCATTAGGTAACGATGATATTCGGCATGACACTGATAGCGTTCATACTGGTGATTCTGGCTATTGTCTCCGGATTGTACATGGCGTGGAACATAGGTGCCAACGATGCTGCAAACTCCATGGCAACTGCCGTAGGTGCCAAGGCAATAACCCTCCGCCAGGCTGTCATCATTGCCGCCGTGTTGAATTTTGCAGGTGCTGTGTTTCTCGGAAGCGATGTGAAGCAGACACTGGAGAGGGGAATCGTGAACGTGGACATGATAGGGGATGCACATTCGATAATGCTCGGATTCCTCGCCTCCATACTCGCAGCGGCAATTTTTGTTACAATTGCGACATGGAAGGAACTTCCCGTTTCGACGACCCATGCGATAATAGGCGGCATAACCGGTTTCGGATTCATCGCGGGAGGGGCGGATGTCATAATGTGGGAAAAACTGGGCGAGGTCGTATCGTCGTGGATTCTGTCGCCGGTTGCGGGGGCGGTCATCGCCTTCCTGGTATTCCGCTCGATTGTCCATTTCGTATTCGCTTCAGGCAAGCCGGCGGAGGCCGCAAAGAAATTCGGGCCGATTTTCATAGGTATGACGTTCTTCATAATCACCCTTTCGCTGTTCACCAAAACACGCCTCGGCAACATGCTTTTTACGGGAATGGACCAGGTGATGCTGCTCTCCCTTGCCGTTTTTGCGGTTTCCTCGGTTGCGGGAGTTTTCATCGTGGGTAAAATGACAATAGGTACGGGCTACGAGGCGGTCGAGTATCTTTTCAGGAAACTGCAGATAATAACCTCATGCTACGTGGCATTGTCCCACGGGGCTAATGATGTTGCAAATGCAATAGCCCCTCTTTCCGTCGTGCTCACGACCGCCCTTGACAGCACGTCCATCGTTACGGGTAATTTTTCATATTACCTGCTTGCGCTGGGCGGCGCCGGCATAGCAGCCGGCATACTCACGTGGGGGTACAAGGTCATCCGTACACTGGGCTCAAAGATAACTGCACTTACAAATACAAGGGGTTTTTCTGTTGACTTCGGGACTGCAACGACAGTGCTGGTGGCTTCCCGTTTGGGATTGCCGATTTCCACGTCCCATACGGTCGTGGGTGCGGTCATAGGCGTGGGGCTTGCAAAGGGACTTGAGGCGGTTGATTTGAGCATCGTGAAGAAGATAATATACTCTTGGGCTCTCACCCTTCCAGTTGCCATCACACTGTCGATAGTGATTTATAAGGGTTTGATGATTGTATTTTAACATGGACGAAGAAGTGCGTTCGAGGACACCCGTTACGGGCGTGTACCGCAAGAAGTCCCCGTTTGCGGGATTGCTGGAGCATATGGACAAGGTAAGGGAGTGCGTGTCCATACTGGAGGAAGCGCTCGTAAAGTATTACAAGGGAGACATCAAGGACTTCGGAAAATCTGCGGAGAAGATATCTGAACTCGAGCATGAGGCGGATTTGATAAAGGGCAATATACGCTCCCATCTGCCGAACTCCATTCTCATGCCCGTTGACAAGAAATATTTCATATGGCTGCTGAGGGAGCAGGATGCGATACTCGACCATGCGGAAAATCTTGCCCAGCTCATGGACATGCGCCACACGAGCGTCCCCATAAAACTGAAGGGGGGCTTCATAGAGCATACTCATCTTGTTGCCGAGACGGTGAGCGAGATGGAAAAGGCGGTGAGCAAGGTCAAGGATCTGGTGGAGAGCAGCTTTGTTAAGAAGGACAGGGAGGAAGTAAAGGAATTCATCCACAGAGTCCACAGAAAGGAGTGGGAGGCGGACCAGAAGAGATACGAACTTGCCAAGGAGATATACAAAATGGAGAAAGAGTTGAGCTCCATGGATGTGTACCACCTCCTGAAAATAATCGACTGGACAGACGACATAGCGGACCATGCGGAGAACGTGGCCGACTGGCTGCGTGCCCTTGTGGCCAAATAAACGGTAGCGCCAAAAATTTTATATATCAATATCGCTATGTCGATATCGTACTATGAGAACACCATTCCTCAAATATTTCATGCTGAAGGTCATATCCGAGGGGAAGACCACGGGATACAGAATCATAAAGAGATGTGAGGAAGTCCTGGGTTACAGCCCCAGCACCGGCTCCATCTATCCCCTGCTGAAGGGAATGGAGAAGGAGAACCTTATCGAGGGGAAGAAGGAGGGCAGGGGAACGGTTTATGCCATAACTGATAAGGGAAAGAGGATGCTCGAGGGAGGCGAAAATTTCAGGAAGGAAATTTACCAGAGACTGAATCGATATGCATCCAGTGTTGCGGAAACTTTCGGCGACAGTACGTTAAAAAACTTGCTTGAAAAGGGGGGGCAGCTGGGCGACCACGGAAAATTTCCCGTGACATTCAAGATAAGGGCGATTGCCATAGAACTTGAGAAGAAGGGTGTGGATGGCAAAAAAATAAGGAAAATACTTGACAGAGCATACCGCAATCTTTTGGATTTAAAGAGGGATAAAAATGAAAGGAATAAATAGATGGATTTCAGACAATCCGAAGTGGAGCATAGCGGTGGTGCTGGCGATAACGGCAGCCATGCTGTTCTCGATGTACAGCAACGGTATATCCACCCAGATGAACGAGGATTCATTCATGCCGGACACGGAAGTAGTGAATTCGTACAGAGATGTGACATCCAACTACACCGAAAAATATACGGTGCAGATTCTGGTGCGGTCAAACAACGGTAACATTCTGAACAGGGACAGTCTTGCTGAGATATTCGAGGCGGAGGAGGCATTGCTTTCAAATGAGACAGTACGTGCGAATCTCGAAGACCCTTCATATCCCGAGGGAAATATCATAAGTTTGCCCACCACACTTGCGGCTACACGTATAGTTGCGGAGGCATTTCTCCAGGGCATTAACGAAAGCGCCATATCCTACTATCCCTACAATATAACCCAGATGCGCAGGGCGTTGATGGGGGAAAACATAACAATACCGCTGGAGAAAAGAACCGTGAATCTGAGTTTCATTTACACACCGAGCGATGTGAAGGAGTCCCTCAAACTTCTTTCCTTTGACCCGAACGGAAAGGTTGCAATCGAATACATTTCAAGGACATTGACCAAGGACTTCAACATCTCCTCCCAGAACATGACAGCAGACGGATGCGTAATCATAATATCCCTCAACCCCGAGGCAAAAAATCCACTCATGCTGGAAAAGACCATTGACAGCATCGTGAAAAGTATTGGTGCGCAGCATGTGAAGATGTCTACGCTGGGAAGCAGACTCGTAACAGACGAAATAGTGAAGGCATCCGACAAATCCATGGGGATGCTCATGCCTGCCGCCGTCATAATGATAATCGTCGTTCTTCTCATCGTTTTCCGCAACGGCACGGATGCACTGGTAAGCCTTGTCGCGCTCGCATTCTCCATAATATGGATGTACGGATTCGGTGCAGCGTTCCATTTCGAATTCAATCCGATGACCACGGCAATACCCATACTGCTGATAGGGCTTGGCATTGATTACGGCATACACCTTACCATGAGATACCGCGAGGAGGCAGCGGAAGCAAAGAGGAGGGAACGGGTGTACAGAACCCTTGAAACCGTCGGGGCAGCCCTCCTGCTTGCAACACTGACGAGCATGGTCGCATTTCTGTCAAATCTCGTTTCTCCGATCAAACTCCTCCAGCAATTCGGCATTCTGAGTGCTTTCGGCATATTCGCCGCCTTCGTAACGATGATACTGTTCGTCCCGGCTGTCCAGCAGCTGCGGAGAAAGGAGAGGAGAAAGAAGGAAGGCAGGATAACGGAGCACGGGAAGGAAGTGCTGGGCAAAATCATAGGGGCAGGAGCAACGGCGGGCAGCCGCCATCCTCTGGCCGTCATAACGATAGCCATAGTGATAACATCCATTTCCGGGTTTGCATCTCTCGGTCTGAATACAACGTTCAATACGGATGAGTTCTTGCCCGAGGAACTCGAGGTGACGCAGGATATACACTACCTGATGAACAACTTTGAATTCATGGGCGGAGAGGCGCAGCATGCATACATTCTTGTCAAGGGCGATGTGGCAAGCCCCCTGTTTTTCAAAGAGATGAATTCCACGATTTCGAACATGGCGGATGATGAGGGCGTTGTAAAAATAGACGGCAGGGTTGAGGTGCAGACTATAGCAACCGTCATGCAGCAGTATGCACTCTCGTCGGGAGATGGGGCATTCTCGTCGCTTTACAGTACCTATTTCGATGGGTGGGGCATGCCTAGAAACGGAACCACGGAAGACAACATAACAATGCTCTACGATTACATTTTCAACGCAAACGGGAAGATGGTATCATCTGTCCTTCACAAAAATGGCAGTTACGACGCCTCGTTGATTCAGATATCGACAAATACGGGAGGCGACAACGGAAAAACAGTGGAACTCTATGACGAACTCCGGGAGGATGCGGAGCCTCTCAGCGATTTCAAGGTGAGCGTTACCGGAGACGAGATAGTTACCGTGATGACGGAAAAGACGCTCAACGAGGGGCAGACAAAATCACTCATGCTGACAATCATTTCATCTTTCATAATACTGCTCATAATATTTTACCTGAGGGACAAATCCGTGATGCTTGGCATAATAACAGCCATTCCCATAATTTTCTGCGTATCGTGGATTCTCGGCTCGATGTATCTTCTGGGTTTGTCGCTTAACGTCATGACGATAACAATTGCCTCGCTCACGGTCGGTCTGGGCGTCACCTACGGCATACACATTTCCCATAGATTTGTTGAGGAGATGGAAAACGGAGGGGATATCGAGCAGGCGGCTCACAGAACCGTCAATTCCACGGGAATCTCGCTGTTCGGGGCGGCGGCGACCACCATCGCCGGCTTCGCCCTGCTTTCCTTCTCCCTCATGCCCCCGCTGCAGCAGTTCGGGGGGATAACAGCATTGACCATACTGTTCGCCTTTGTCTCGTCGGTGTTCATACTCCCATCGTTTCTGATACTGTGGGCGAGGAGAAAATATGGCAGCAATTGAACTTGAGGGTCTTACAAAAAAATTCGACGGGTTTACTGCGGTGGACGGTATAGATCTGGAGATAAAAGAGGGGGAACTTTTCGCTCTTCTCGGACCGAATGGTGCCGGAAAGACGACCACCATAAGCATGCTCGCAACCCTGCTGAAGCCAACAGGGGGAAAAGCTTTCGTGAACGGGTACGACGTTGTCAAGGATGCGGAAAAAGTGAGGCACAGCATAGGAATCGTGTTCCAGGACCCGAGCCTCGACGACCAGCTCACGGCAAGGGAAAACCTTGACATACACGGAAGACTCTACCACATGCCCGGGGAGAAGAGGGCGAGAAAGATCGGAAAGGTTCTGGAGATGGTGGACCTGGCTGACAGGGCGGACAGTCTTGTGAAAACATTTTCGGGAGGCATGCGCCGCAGGCTTGAAATTGCCAGGGGACTCATGCACTCTCCCGAGGTTCTTTTCCTTGACGAGCCAACCCTGGGACTTGACCCCCAGACGAGAAGGCACATATGGGACTACATCCGAAAACTCAACGAGGAGGGCGTTACGGTTTTGCTGACAACCCATTACATGGAGGAGGCGGATGAGCTTGCCGACCGCGTCGTGATAATCGACAGGGGCAGGATAGTTGCAGAGGGAACTCCTTCTTCCCTGAAGGATTCCGTGGGGGGAGATGTTATAAAAATCTCGTGCGACAATCCGGAGGAACTGAAGAAGGCGATAGAGGAATGCGGATGCGAGATTGCGGACGAGCCTTCATTGACGGAAAACGGAATCGTAATCCATGCCCGCAGGGCGGAGGAACTGATTCCCCGCATATTTGACATCTCGAACGGCAAGGGCATAGGGGTGAAGAGCATAACATACAAGGAGCCTTCCCTGGAAGATGTATTTCTGCATTACACGGGCAGGGCGTACCGCGAGGAGGAGGGCAGCGAGAAGGAACGAATGAAAATGCGCATGAGGGTCATGGGGAGGAGAAGATGATCAGGGACATATATGCAATCTATCTGAGAGAGATGATACGCCTGAAACGTTCGAGAGTACGTCTCGTAACGACGATAGTCATGCCCATCCTCTGGCTGGGCGTGATAGGGAGTGCGTTCAACAGTGCATTCAAGGTTACCATGCAGATTGATTTCATCTCGTTCCTCACGCCGGGCATAATGGTCATGACCATGGCTTTCACCGGTACGATTTCAGGGATAACGACGGTATTTGACCGCGAATTCGGCTTCCTGAAGGAGATGCTTGTTGCCCCTGTGAAAAGGGAGAGCGTTCTTATCGGCAAGATGCTCGGCGGCGTGACCCAGTCGATTTTCCAGGGTATCGTAATATTGGCACTCGGGCTTCTGATGGGAATGAAACTCGGCAATTCCCCCGTTGTGGCTGTATCGGGCATGATTCTCACGATGTTTCTGGTCTCGATGGCATTCGTATCGCTGGGGCTGGCTGTGGCAAGCAAGATGAGCAGCATGGAGGGATTCCAGATGGTGATGAATTTCATGATACAGCCGATGGTATTCCTGAGCGGTGCATTTTATCCCGTATCATCGCTGCCCGGCTGGCTGAAGTGGGGCGTCAAAATCAATCCCCTCACATACGGGGTTGATGCCATGAGGTATTTCTCTCTGGGGGTGCACGAATTTTCCCTGCTGGCTGACTTTTCCGTGCTCGGCATATTTTCCCTTGTACTGATTGTGCTCGGAGGATATGCATTCAGGAGAAGTTAGCGTGGGAAAGGGGAAAGGAGGTAGGAATGAAAAAATCGAAGAGAAATTTACTCCCCTGTTCCCGTAGTTCCAAATGCAAACCAGATTTATAAATTTTTTTTGATACCTTCTTCCACGCACTTAAAAATTAAAAAAACCCGCATGCCCGCATCAGGGCGCTTTATTTATGCGGGGTTTGTTCTCATCCAATAAACCCCCCAGAAGTATATAAGCGAGAAGAGGGCGTTCCTATCTATTTAAAAGCTTTTCTATTTCTCCGGAAAGGAGTGACGCAGGGCAATCCATTATGG